>JBCBSY010000526.1:0-1876 GCA_039818925.1 Pseudomonadota bacterium
CCTCATCGGCCTCGGCTATCTTGGCTATTCCTATTACCTGGACGAAGCCAAGCAGCCTGAAGAAGTCAGAAGCGCGATGACCCGGCCGATCGCCGCGGGCGTGGCGAGCTGGTTTGAAAGCTTCACACCCGAAACCGCCGACCTTGATGCGCCGGCGCCGACGGAAAGCGACGAGGTCGATCCGTCCTTGAGCGGCTATGACCGCACCGATCGCAACGGCCTCAATGAGATCGTCACCACCGTCACCACCACCGACCCGACGATCGCCGCCACCGCGCCGGACGCAGAAACACCAAACGAAGACGAACAAGAAGATCCGATTGCGGATATTCTAAGCGAGGAAACACCTCAATGACGCTTCCGGTTTGGAAATTCGGGGACGCCTCCACAGCTTTCGCAGAACGCGCCGCCAATTTCCTCAAAGAAGAAGCGCCCGCCCACAAGGCCGACCAGGCAGAACTTGAAGCGCTGGTTGGAAAACCCAAACTCAACGAAGAATGCGGCGTTTTCGGCATCATCGGCACAAAAGACGCCGCCGCGCTGACCGCACTCGGCCTTCACGCGCTGCAACACCGTGGCCAGGAAGCGGCCGGCATCGCCAGCTACGACGGTCAGCACTTTCACACCGAGCGATTTCTGGGTCTCGTTTCCGATAACTTTTCGGACGCCGAAACCCTGGGCGCGCTGACTGGAAAAAGCGCCATCGGCCATACGCGTTATTCCACGCAGGGCGATACCGTCCTGCGCAATGTGCAGCCGCTTTACGCCGATCTCGACCAGGCCGGCATCGCCATCGCCCATAACGGCAATCTCACCAATTCGAAAACACTGCGCGCCGATCTCGTGCGGCGCGGCTGTATTTTTCAGTCCACGTCGGATTCGGAAATCTTTCTGCAACTGACGGCGCGGTCGCAGTATCTTTCCGTTACCGACAAGCTGATCGAGTCTCTGAAACAGGTTGAAGGCGCATATGCGCTGACCGTACTGACACCGGAAGGCCTGATCGGGGCCCGCGATCCGGTAGGCATTCGTCCGCTGGTCCTGGGCGATCTCGACGGGGCGCCGATCCTCGCGTCGGAAACTTGCGCGCTCGAAATCATCGGCGCGACATTTGTTCGCGATATCAATCCCGGCGAAGTGGTGATTTGCAAATCGGACGGATCGATTGAAAGCCGTCAGGTCTCGCCGAAACCGGCCCATGCGCGGCCATGTATTTTTGAACTGATCTATTTCGCCAAACCAAACTCAATCGTCGACGGACAAAGCGTTTACGGACTGCGCAAGCGCCTTGGCGAGCGGCTCGCGAAGGAAGCACCCTGCGAGGCGGATCTGGTCTCTCCAATTCCCGATTCCGGCGTGCCGGCGGCCATCGGCTATTCCCAGAAAACCGGGCTGCCCTACGAGATGGCGCTGATCCGCAGCCATCATATCGGCCGCACCTTTATTGAACCGGAGCAAAAAATCCGCGAGGCCGGGGTTGCGCGCAAACATTCGCCCAATCGCGGCATGATCGAAGGCAAGCGTGTCGTTCTGATCGACGATTCAATTGTCCGCGGCACGACCTCTCGCAAGATTACACAGATGTTGCGTCATGCGGGCGCGCGCGAAGTCCATATGCGCATCGCCTGCCCGCCGATCGTCCATCCGGACTTTTACGGCATCAACACGCCCTCTTATGGCGAGCTTTTGGCCGTTGAGCGAAGCGTTGAGGAAATGCGCGCCTTAATTGGCGTCGACAGCCTCGCCTTTTTGTCGCTTGACGGACTCTACAAAGCTTTTCGCAAGGGGAAACGCGATCAGGCGGCGCCCGCCTTCACTGATCACTGTTTTACCGGCGACTACCCCACGCGCCTGGTTGATCGCGACGCCGAGGAAC
>JBCBSY010000527.1:0-1876 GCA_039818925.1 Pseudomonadota bacterium
CAAAACTGTCGCCGGTCACTTCGACCGCAAGCGCGGTGCGCAGCCACAAGGCGCCGGAATCTTCAAAATTTTTGACGTTTTCGTCGCCCAGCAGCCCATGATCCGCATCCCGCTTGACTACCATGACAAGCTCGAGCCCGTATTCGAGGCGATTCATCGCGAATTTTTGAACACCTTTCAGCTCGAAGTGCTGGAATTTAATGATAAGCGGTTCGAAACCCGCATCGGATTTGTTCCGGAAAATTAAGGCTCTCCATGACCCAATATGATTACGACCTTTTCACCATCGGCGCCGGCTCGGGCGGCGTGCGCGCCTCGCGCCTTGCCTCCGCTTATGGCGCGCGTGTCGGCGTCGCAGAGGAATATCGCGTCGGCGGCACCTGCGTCATTCGCGGCTGCGTGCCCAAAAAATTCCTGGTTTACGCCAGCGAATATGGCCACGGCTTCAAGGACGCGGAAGGTTATGGCTGGTCGGCAGAGAACGTTTCCTTCGACTGGTCGAAACTGATTGCGAACAAGGACGACGAGATCGACCGGCTGAACGGGATATACATCCGCAATCTAAAAAACGCCGGCGCCGACATATTCCAGTCTCGCGCGACCTTAAAAGACGCGCACACAGTTCATCTGGAAACAGAAGGCCGCGACGTCACAGCCAAGCGTATTCTCATCGCCACGGGCGGCGCGCCATGGACAGATGAAACCATTCCCGGTCATGACCTTGGGATTACCTCGAGTGAAGCGTTCCATCTCGACAAGCTTCCCAAGCATGTGGTGGTCGCCGGCGGCGGCTATATCGCCATCGAATTCGCCTGCATCTTCAAGGGGCTCGGCTGCGATGTGTGCCTGGTTTATCGGGGCGAGGATATTTTGCGCTATTTCGACACCGACATTTCCGTGCAGGTTCATGCGGAAATGAAACGCCAGGGCATTCGCGTCATCACCCAGAGCATTTTCGAGAAAATCGAGCAACTCGACGGTGAAAACAAGCGTGTGCACTTAAGCAACGGCGCCCATGTGGATACGGATCTTGTGTTCTGGGCGGTTGGCCGGAAACCATCCACACAAGGGCTCGGCCTTGAAGAGGCTGGCGTTGAACTGGACAAGAACGGCGCCGTCAAAGTCAACAATCAATCGCAATCATCCGTAGACAGCATTTTCGCCGTGGGCGACGTTACGGACCGGGTGAATTTGACGCCCGTCGCCATTCGTGAAGGCGCGGCGTTTGCGGAGACGTTCTATAACGATAACCCGACCGAAATGGATTACCGCTTCATTCCAAAGGCGGTGTTCTCTCAACCGCCGGTCGGCACGGTGGGCTACGCCGAACATGAAGCGCGCAAGGAATTCGGAAAGGTCGATATTTACAAAACCAACTTCCGCGCCATGAAAAACATGCTCACCGGATCGGAAGAACGCGTTTTGATGAAACTCGTTGTCGACGGCGAGACTGACCGGGTGCTGGGCTGTCACATTGTCGGCGAGGACGCGGCGGAAATGATCCAATGCGTTGCGATCGCGGTGAAAGCCGGCCTTAAGAAAAAAGACTTCGACGCCACCGTCGCGCTACATCCGACAATTGCTGAAGAATTGGTGACGATGAAGGAAAAGTTTGTTCCGACCAGGTGACTCTAAATTTTTACGCGGGACGCTATGGATGTACCAAAGAGTCAGTTTTTCGCCAGAAACATCGTTGCCGGTCGAGATATAGATGTCGGTTTTGCAACGGATTTTTGCCGATCAAGCTGGCCGATAATTATTTGTATCGGCCATATAGGATGGTTTTGTTTTCCGATTAAAGGTAATCACGCATCGTTCTGGAAAAGATGTAGGCTATAGTTCATATATCAATCGTGGCAGTTTGGCGTACCCACTC
>JBCBSY010000528.1:0-1876 GCA_039818925.1 Pseudomonadota bacterium
CCACTTTATGACGCGGCGCGACTGCAAGGCGTTCTCTCCAAACAATTCGGCGACATCGTCTTCGCCAGCGCGCGCCGCAACATCATGATCCCGGCTTATTCCATCGACCCGCGCGATATTGTGCTTTTCCGGGGCGGCCCAGCCTATGAAGGGCGCGAGGAAGGCAAACGCTTCGGCATGATTCGAGTCCGCGACGCGATCATGGCGTCCAGCGCGGCGCCGACTTTCTTTCCTCCGCACAAAGTCGAGTCGCCGGACAATTCCTTTGCGGTCACGGCGATTGACGGCGGCGTATTTCTCAACGACCCCGCCATGGCCGCCGTCACCGAAGCAATGCGGCTTTTCCCTGGCGATGACCTGCGCGTCGTGTCGCTCGGCACCGGACGGCAAACGCGAAACTACCCTTTCGAAAAAGCGCGCAACTGGGGTTTTTCGGAGTGGATTTCGCCCACAGGCCGGTTTCGCACGCCGCTTATTTCCGCCATTCAGGATGGTCAGGCCCGCGCAGTAAATCGCCAGTTGCATTACCTTCTGGGCGAGCGGTATTACCGGTTTGACTATCGCCTGGAAAAGGGTCGCGGCTCTGACAAGCTTGATGACGCCTCACGCAGCAACCTGAACCGGCTGACACGCGGCGCCACCGAGATGGTCGAGGACATGCGTCCGCAACTTCGCGAACTCGCCCAGGCGCTGGCGCCAGTTTACTAAAAACCGGCGCCGGGCCGAAAATCTTCCTAGCGCGTCTTCACGATCATATGGATCACTCCCCCCTCATCCTGAGGAGCAAGAATTCCTAGTCCTTCGAGACGCGAGCTTCGCTCGCCCTCAGGACGAGGAATTCTTGCGTCTCGAAGGATTGGCCAAAAGTGAATCAATCTCCGTTGAGATTGCTCTAACGCAACCGCGCAGCGATTGCCTTCAAAGTATCGCCGAGCATGTCCGCACGTTTGCGCGTCATGGTATCATCGCTGTCAGACGGCAATTGGTCGGCCAGACTTTCCAGCGTCCGCGCAATCTCCCTGTCGTCACTGCCTTCTGCAAGCGGCGCAGCCGCACGATCCAGCACGCTGTTCAAATCGGATGCCAGCGAATCGGACAACGCGTCGTCGCGCTGAAGCTGATCGATATAGGCGCGCGCAATCACGGGGTCCGCAGGCCACGTAACCTGAAACTGTTGCTGCGGATTAAAGGCTTCGCCCTGATCGGCAAGCAAGGCGGCGGCAATTTCATTTTCAGTCAGAAATTCGCTTGGTTCCAGCGCCAGAACATCGAGACCGCGCGTGATCTCTGTGCCGTAGATTTTGCCGTCATACCAGTATGTCGACCAATACCCGCCAAGGATCAAATGCTCCTCGTGAATGGGCCCGCGGTCGAAATAGGCGATTTCAACGGGTTCAGCGGAATCAGTAAAATCGATTACGGAAATGCCGCCCTGATACCAGGCCTGTAAGAAAATATCGCGGCCCGGCACCGGAATAACCGATCCGTTATGCGCAACACAGTTTTCCTGATCAGTTTGCGGCGCCGGCAGTTTGTAGTAGCTGCGGAACTGAAGCTCATTATCGACAATGTCGTAGATCGCGTCGGCGCCCCAGGTTTTGGGATCAGATGCGCGGCAACGCGGCCGGCTGCCGCCGCCCCACTCATCGGTAAAGATCACTTTCGTGCCGTCATTATTGAACGTTGCAGAGTGCCAATAGGCGAATCCCACATCAACGACTTCATCTATGCGCTTTGGTTTGCGCGGGTTGGAGATGTCGAAAATGATGCCGTTCCCTGAGCATGCGCCGGCGGCGATATCTTTTTCAGGAAAAACCGTGATGTCATGACACTCATCCGTGGGGCGCGTTTCCTGCGTCTCATCGCCATGATCGCC
>JBCBSY010000529.1:0-1871 GCA_039818925.1 Pseudomonadota bacterium
CGCGTGGCGGCGCTTTCGCGGCTTGATAATATTGATGCTTTACGGGCGCAGCTGGGCAATATCGGAACCTTGCGGCTGTCCCGAGTTGAAACTGAAGCGGGGGATGTGTTCTATCGCGTCAATCTCGGGCCCTTCGCCTCGATTGAGACAGCCGCGAGAACGCTGGAAGCCGTGCGTGCGGCGGGATATGCTGACGCTTCGCTGGTTACGTTGACGCCTTGATTGCGCGACAAATTTGGGTTTTGAGATCAGGGTGTTGCGCCAATATCATCCACCGGTGTTGAGGTTTTGAGGAGACGTCTCTTGCATTTGCCAAAGTTCCTGGCCGCCTTTGTGATTTTGTTCCCCGGGGTTTTGTCTGCGCAGCCGCTGACCACGCCGGCTGAGTATGCACTGATTATGGATTACCGCACCGGCGAGGTCCTGTTCGAAAAAAACGCGCGCACCCCAACGGCGCCAGCGTCGATGTCGAAACTGATGACAATCGCCATTGTATTTGAGCGGTTAAAAGACGGTTCATTGAAACTGACCGACGAATTCGAGGTAAGCGAAAAGGCGTGGCGAGAGCGAGGCGGCTCGACCATGTGGGTGCGCGTCGATACGACAATTCCGGTCCTGGATTTGTTGCGCGGCATTATTGTGCAGTCGGGGAATGACGCGTGCATCGTTGTTGCGGAGAACATTTCAGGATCAGAAGAGGCCTTTGTAGAACTGATGAACCGCAAGGCGCGTGAATGGGGTCTCAACGATTCCACTTTCGCCAATCCGCACGGCTTGCCGCATCCCGAGCATAAAATGAGCATGCGTGATCTGGCGACCCTCACACGTAAAATCATTTCCGAATACGGTCAGTATTATGCGCTGTTCGCAGAGGAAGAATTTACCTGGGAAAAAATCCGCCAGTCCAATCGTAATCCGATTTTAGGCATGGTCGAGGGCGCCGATGGGCTGAAAACAGGGCATACGGAAGAATCCGGTTACGGTCTCGTTGGCGCGGCAGCGCAAGCAGGTGAGCGTCGGATTGTCGTGGTCAACGGACTTTCGTCTGAACGTGAACGGGCAACGGAATCGGCCCGGCTTTTGCGCATCGCCTTCAACGATTTCACCAATAAGACATTTTTTGAACCAGGCGACATCGTCGGGGACGCCGAAGTGTTTAAAGGCAGGGCGCCCAGCGTTCCCTTGATTGCAGACGAACCGGTCAGCCTGATCCTGCACCGTTCGCTTCTTGATGAAGCAAAAGCAACGATCGTCTATCAGGGCCCGGTCGCCGCGCCGATTAAAGAAAAGCAACAGATCGGCTATCTTCGTATTGAAGCGCCGAACGGGCCGTCTCGTGAATACCCGCTTTATGCAGGTCGCCCGGTCAACGAAGCGGGTGTCTGGGGAAAGATTGGACTTGCCGCGAAAAAGCTGCTCGCAAAACCGCCGAGCGATGATCCTGCAGGTGCGGAATAAATGACACAGTCCGATCCCTGGACCGGTCTTTTTATCTCTTTTGAGGGAGGAGACGGCTCGGGCAAGTCAACCCAAATCAGGCGCCTGGCCGACACATTGAAAGCGGAAGGCCGTGAGGTGGTGTTGACACGGGAACCCGGCGGCTCTGACGGCGCCGAGGCAATCCGGAAGCTACTGTTGGCGGGCGATGCGGATCGCTGGTCGCCGCTGAGCGAAGCCTTATTGATGTACGCTGCACGAAACGACCATATCGAGCGGACAATACAGCCGGCGCTTGCCCGTGGCGCGGTTGTCATTTCTGACCGTTTTGCGGATTCAACCATGGCATATCAGGGACTCGCCGGTGAACTCGGCGAGGAGGCCGTTTCTACGCTTTATAACCTTGTCGTCGGCGAGCGCGGCCCCGATCTCAC
>JBCBSY010000530.1:0-1864 GCA_039818925.1 Pseudomonadota bacterium
CGTCGGAGAAATGGACGCCTGCCTCACCTATCGCGATTTTCTTGCGCGCAATGCCGAGGAAGATGCAGAAGCCACGGATCTTAACGCAGCGATGCTCGCCGAAATCAGTGGCGATGGGCCTTCCTGCGAGTAGTCTTCGCGAAGCATTCACGCCTTGCCAAATCTCGTATTTCCGGGCATGACCGGCGGCGGACAGGTGGCCGAGTGGTCGAAGGCGCTCCCCTGCTAAGGGAGTAGGCGGTTTGTCCCGTCTCGAGGGTTCGAATCCCTTCCTGTCCGCCAGTCCATCACGACAATCCCTCATCTTAAAAGAAGCTTGGGTCTTTGGGGAAATCACCCCAGTGTCCGGCTATGATTCGCAGCCCGTGTTCGCATCCGGCGTTCACGGACAAGGATGTTTGAAGTCAATGCCGGGACTGGGCTCATCGAAAATTGTGCTGCTAACAGCTCTTTGCGGCTTTGCTTCGCTGGCCCATGCAGCAACGCCAGACGAAGTTAGAATTCGCGGCAGCGTCTACGCCGCCTATGAAAAAGATGCAACGCCGCCCGAAAGCGGCGCAGCGGCGGCCAATACCGTGGTCAGCGCAATCCGCGCCGCCCTCAACCACAATCCGCAAATCCGGATTGCTGTCGCCCAAAAAGACGCCGCGAAGGCAGAGCGGTTTCGTGCATTGGGGGGCTTTTTACCGAACATCGAAGCCAGCGCCACTTTCACTGATGAGAGTTTGCGCAGCAACACGCTGCAAACGCTGACAGATCAGGACGGCACGACAATCGGCGTCACGGCGGTGCAGCCGATTTTTCAGGGGCTTTCCGCCATCAACCGGTTCCGCGCGGCGAAAGCACGGGTCAGCCAGTCTGACCTGTCACTGCTCGCGACGCAGCAGCAAACCGCCTTGGACGCCGCACGCGCCCATGCGGCAGTGATCCTTGCACGCGCCATCGTCCAGCATCGGATCGACAATATGGCGCTGGTAAGCCAGCAACTGACCGTCACGGATAAGCGCCAAAAAGCGGGCGCCCAAAGCCGCACCGGCGTTGAGCAGGCGCGCATGCGGCTTGCACAAGCACAAGTCGATCTTGGCGCCGCGCGCGCAAGACTGGCTGAAGAGGAAGCCGCGTTCATTCGGATTACCGGTCGTGAGCCTGCGGTCGATCTTGCGCCGGATGATCGCGATATCGCCGGCGCTTTCGGCTCGGTTGATGAGGCGCTGCAAACGGCGCACAACAACAGCCCCGTGATCGCTGCAGCCGATGAGGCCTTGAACGCCGCACGCCTTGAAAAAAACGCCGCCAAAGGCGACTTCGCGCCGCGCCTCACCCTCGAGGGAAGTTACTTCAAGCGCTATGGAGAAGATCAGGCGCTCGCCGCAGCGCGTGACGAAGAATATCAGCTTGTTGCACGGATGAGCCTGCCGATCTTCCGGCAGGGGAACAATATTGCAGGACTGCGCGGCGCCGCCGCCACCATCAGTCAGGAGCAAGGCCAGGTGCGCGTCGCGGTGCTGGCGATTGAAGAAACCGTCGCGCGCAGCTGGCGGCAATGGACCGAAGCGGTCGCGCGCGCGAAAGCGGCAAAAGCCGGGATCGACGCCGCCACGCTATCAGTCAAAGGTCTTGAAATGGAGTATGGCGCCGGCCAGCGCACCGTGATTGATGTGCTAGACGGTCAGCGCGATCTTGTGATCGCCCAGATCAACGCGTCGCAGGCCGAGTTTGAAATGCGCGTCAGCCAGTATGAGCTCGCCGCCGCGGCAGGGGTGATCCTCGACGTCTTTCTCGGAGACCACACAAGGATGGATTAAAAAGTAATCTGTTCGATATCAGCGAAGTTGATCACCGAGCCGTCATTCAGTTCGATGGT
>JBCBSY010000531.1:0-1860 GCA_039818925.1 Pseudomonadota bacterium
ATAACCATTGCATCAATGGTTATCGCGGTGAAACCCCAGACCGTCGAAGCGGTGTTGCCAGACTATGCGCCATTGGCGAAGAACGCGCTGGTAATTTCCGTCATGGCGGGCAAAAGCCTCGCGAAAATTTCTGAAGCGCTGGGCGGCGCTGAACGGCTGGCGCGCGCCATGCCCAACCTGCCGGCCGCAATCGGCAAAGGCGTGTCCGGTCTTTATGCGAGGCAAGGCGTTGACGCGGCGGGGCGGGCGCTGATCGAGGCGCTGATGCAGGCCGCGGGCACGGTGGTGTGGGTGCGCAACGAACAGGAAATTGATCTTGTCACAGCGGTCTCCGGGTCGGGTCCTGCCTACTTCTTCTTGCTGACGGAAGCTTTGGCAGACGCTGGCGTGCAGCTTGGCCTCAAAAAAGAAACAGCAGCTGCGTTGGCGCGTGCGACACTGACCGGCGCCGGGGCCCTGCTTGAGGCGGATGCGCGTTCGCCAGCCGAATTGCGCCGCGCGGTGACCTCGCCGGGCGGCACGACCGATGCCGCGCTGAAGATCTTCGACGGCGACGACCGGGCGCTGCGCAGTCTCGTTGAAAAAGCCGCCGCCGCTGCGGCGAAACGGGCTAGTGAGCTGACTGATTAATCAGATTGGCAACCGGATTGTCGCTTTCAGCCCGCCATGAGTTGAATGATCGAGCGTCACGTCGCCGCCATGCGCGCGCGCCACGTCACGAACGATGGTCAGCCCCATGCCGACGCCGCTTTCATTCTGGTTGCGCGCTTCGTCGAGCCGGATGAACGGCTTGAACACATCTTCATGCCGCGATGGCGCAATGCCGGGACCGTCGTCCTCCACATTTATTTCGATGTACCGATCAGAACGCCGTGCATTGACCCAGACATGGTCTGCATAGCGAAGCCCATTGCTGACAAGATTGCCAAGCGCGCGTTTAAGCGCGCTGCGCCGGGCTTCGATGACAATTCCGGCGGGCGCATCGGCCTCGATGTCACGGTCCGCACGTTTGGCGTCGTCCTTGAGTTCCAGCAACAGGCCGCGCAGCCGGAAGGGCTCCAGGTCTTCATCCGCAGCTTCGTTCTGCGCAAAATCGAGATAAGCCTCGATCATGCGCTCCATCTCCGTCACGTCTTTTCGAATGGCGTTGATCTCTTCCGACTCCGGCTGCATGGCGAGGGCGAGATTGATACGGGTGAGGGGCGTTCGCAGGTCGTGACTGATGCCGGCCAGCATGGCGGTGCGTTGTTCCAGATGACGCTTGATCCGCTCGCGCATGGCGATGAATGCATAGCCGGCCTTACGCACTTCCGTGGCGCCGGTTGGCCGGTATTCAGGGGCGTCGCGCCCCCGCCCGAACGCAGCCGCCGCATCCGCAAGGCGCAAGATGGATCGCACTTGATTGCGCATAAAGATGATTGCGACAACCCCCAGCAGCACCGAGGTGGCGACCAGCCAGAACAAAAAGATGCGCCCGGTTGTCGCGAAAACCCGGTCGCGCTGTGCGAAAAAAACAAGCGCGCCGCCATTATGTGCGACCCGCACTTCAACATCGTTCGGCCAGCTCTGGGTGTTCAGCCAGTAGGGTTGATCGAGTGCATTGCGCAGGCGCCGATTCAAGGTTGCATTATAAACATTGAACCGCGCCAGAAGATTGGTGTCCGGGATGGGCGCATCGGCATCGAACGACACACGCATATCGAGATCTTCGAGCGCCATTGCGGCGATGCGCTCGCGTGTCACATCATTCTCGGCTTCCGCGTAGAGATGCGCCACCATTGCAATTTGCCCGGCGACGTTTTCCGACAGGTTCGCGGTGACGTGGTCCCAATGCCGCGCAAAAAAGATGTAGGTCACGAG
>JBCBSY010000532.1:0-1857 GCA_039818925.1 Pseudomonadota bacterium
GGTAGGGCGTTCTGACACCGCGGGTATCAACGGTGTGAGGAAGGTAAAGCCGCTCGAATCGTTCGGTCTCGGTAAAACTGGACGAGCGCGTTGAGATGATGATGTCGATGCGACGGGTGTCCGGGGCGTTCTCAATGAATTCCCGGCGCTGGGCGGGTGTGTAGCCGTTCATTGTCGGCCACAATGCATAGAGTACTACCTCATCGCGGGCGCCGCCGCGGCGGGCGCGGGGGTAAACGGTGTAGTTTGCGGCAGGGGTGAAAACCACGCCGCCGATTTCCACGCGAACCGGCTCTTCCGTAATGGCCGGGCTTGGCGTGTTGCCGGAAAAATCTTCAACGCTTGGGCCGACATAGTAATAAAGGAAGATAGCGCACAAAACGAGCGTGGCCATGAAAATGCCAAGTGGGTAGCGCCAGCTGGATTCCCGTTTTACTTCGTCGCCGCCAAAGCCGTAGCTGTTACTCATGCCTGCTGCCCTTCATACGCGATCACAAGCGGTCCGCCGTCATTACCATGGGCGGGCGAGATGTAAAATCGCCCGGTCACGCCGCAATGCATAAAACCGGGCGATTTGGGTGGTCAAGCAGCGGTCAGAGGCGCCGTTACAGCGCGTCGATCATCTCCGCTACAAGCGGATGGCGGACCACATCCTCCCGGGTGAACCGGACGGCGCGAACGTTCTCCAGGCCCTCCAGCTTCTCGGCCACGTCCGCGAGCCCGGACATGCCAGGCAGGAGATCGCTTTGCGCCGGATCGCCGGTCACCACCATGGAAGAGTTCCAGCCGAGACGGGTCAGCAGCATTTTCAACTGGCCGTATGTGCAATTTTGCGCCTCGTCGATAACGATATAGGCGTTGTTCAGGGTTCGCCCGCGCATATAGGCGATCGGCGCAATTTCGATGACGCCTTCCGCCATCAGTGCTTTCAGCCGCTTTGAGGAGATACGATCGCAGAGGGCGTCATAGAGCGGGCGAAGGTAAGGCGAGAGTTTTTCTTCCATATCACCCGGCAGGAAGCCAAGACTCTCTCCGGCCTCAACAGCCGGCCGGGACAGAATAATTCGTCTGACGGCGCCGCTGTCGAGCGCTTCCACGGCCTTGGCGATGGCGAGATAGGTCTTTCCGGTGCCTGCAGCGCCAATTGCAAAGGAGAGAGGCGCGGCGTCAATCGCATCAAGCATTTCCTGCTGTGACTTATTCTGTGCACGGATATTCTTGCGGTATTTCTGTTCGCTTTTGTCCTTTTGGTTATAGGTTTTCTGGTCGTCGTGAGGCGACCATTTCGGCTCGTCAAAGAGCCGCCGGACGTTGCTATCTTCCCCGTACTGCGCAAGTTCGCTCATGCGCCGCGCTGCGCGGCGCGCCGTGCGTTTTGCCATTAACGCCTCCAAATAAAACTAGGAAAAGTGACGGCGACAAAAAGTCGGGAACGCGCTCAGGAGTGATCGGGTCAAAATCGGTAGAAGCGAGAGGCAAGGCGCTTTGCGCGCTCTTCGCACTATATACTGTGCCGCAACTCTGCATTCCGACGCCGGTACTCCTATTACAGGTCCCGCGAATCAGTCACCTATCTCACTATAACGTGTTTTTGCATTCACGCCGAAAGCTTTTTCGCGTGTCAGAAAAAGTTCTTAAGTGTTAACGAATTTCGACGCGAGAGTGCGCAATTTGTGGCCATTATGAGCGCTACTGTGCGCGTGAATGAGCAGCGGTTATTTTTGCGTTGGGCTCAGGGGCGTAATTGCTCCAGGCGCTGCGTCCACGGGTGGCGTCCACCACAAAAATGGATTCGCTGCCGCGCAAGTAAGGCGCGATGGCGTTGCGCACGCCGACGGCCGTCAGCTCACAAGTGAC
>JBCBSY010000533.1:0-1854 GCA_039818925.1 Pseudomonadota bacterium
CGCATATGAAGATCTTCTTGAAAGACATGGCGCATCTGCTTGGCATTGTCTCGCCGCAGCGTTAGCGACTTGGCGGGATAGCCCCGAATGTCGAAAAAACCGGTCATTGTTGCAATTCTGGCGGCGTTTGCGGTTGCCGTCATTGGCGGCTTCATGAGCGAAATCGGCCCTTGGTACGAGGGCTTGACGAAACCTGTGCTCAATCCTCCGAACTGGGTGTTTGGGCCGGCCTGGACAATTATTTACGCCTTAGCCGTGCTTGCTGCGGTAACCGGCTGGCGTGCAACGAAGACCAATCGCGACCGCGCCTGGCTGATATCTTTGTTCTTTGTGAACGCCGTTCTGAATATCTTATGGAGCGCGTTGTTCTTTACCATGCGGCGGCCCGATTGGGCATTCGCAGAAGTGATCACCTTATGGCTTTCGGTGCTCGCGCTCGTGGTTTTCCTGGGCCGTCTTTCGAAAACCGCCGGCGCCGCGATGGTCGTTTATCTATTATGGGTGACATTTGCGGCGTATTTGAATTTCGGCATCATCCAGTTGAACGGTCCTTTTGGATAAGACGCCGGTTGTTCCTTAAGAGGCGAAGCTGAGAATGATTGAAATATCTCCATGGGTGCTGGATCTGATTTTAATCGGGGTCGCTGCTGAGTTTGCTATTCTTTATGTGCTGTTGAAGACATACAACGCTGGGTTTTTAATTCAGCCCTTATTTTTCTTTCTTCTTTCCGGCGCCTTTTTGCTTTTCGCTGTTCGATTGATGTTGTCGTCAGTTGATCTGATGTGGATTGGCGCGACGCTATTCGCTGCGCTTGTCTCTCACCTTCTGCTTTTGAGTTGGGCTGTGCGTCGTTATTCGACTTTTTATCGTCGCCGCGAGCATCACTCTGATGTCCCACGTAGCGAGCCAATTCCTTTCTAGGAATTTTCGAAACGCCGAAGCCGCTCATGGGTGCCTCGCTCCTTGTTGATCATAGAGATATCAGATTGCCATGCGTCAGATCGAGGCTCTTGCGGATCAGCGTAAACATCTCGTCAAGTTCGGATAGCGAGATGACGAGGGGCGGGCACAGGATCATAGTGTCGCCGACTGCGCGCATGATGACGCCTGTTTCAAAACAATGGTCGCGGCAGACGAGACCAGCCCGACCTGCCGGCAGATAGCGCGTTTTTGTTTTTTTGTCCTTCACCAGTTCGATGGCGCCGAGCATTCCGATCCCGCGAGTCTGGCCCACAAGGGGATGCTCATCCAGTTCTTTGAGTTTTTCCTGAAAATAGGCGCTGGTCTCGCGCCCTCTGTCTCCGATGAGATCGAGCTCTTCGATCATTTCGATATTGCGCAAGGCGACCGCGCTTGCGACAGGGTGCCCGGAATAGGTGAAACCATGCGCCATTTCGGTATCCGCCTGCACGATTGTGTTTGCAATCTCATCGCTTAACGCGACCGCGGATATGGGGACATAGCCGCTGGACAACCCCTTCGCCATGGTGATGATGTCAGGGGTGAACTCATAAGTCTGGCAACCGAACCAGGCGCCAGTTCGCCCGAAGCCACAGATGACCTCATCAGACCACAACAGGATGTTGTGCTTCCGGCAAATCGCCTCAATCTTTTTCCAGTAACCTTTAGGCGGAGTCATGAGCCCGCCGGCGCCCATCACGGGCTCGCCGATGAAAGCAGCCACGTTTTCCGGGCCAAGCGCGTGTATTTTATCTTCAAGCGCGGCGGCGCATCGGTCCGTAAACTCTTCCTCGCTCTCTCCCTCTTCGCCATACGCATAGTAGTGCGGTGTCGGACCAATATGATGCATAGGCTTCAGCGGCAGATCGAAAATGCCATGCATGAAAGGCAAC
>JBCBSY010000534.1:0-1852 GCA_039818925.1 Pseudomonadota bacterium
AAAACCGCCGGGCGCGGGCATTGCTTTCGAGTGGGTCAATCAGGATCGCCGTCACGTTTTTATCGGCAAAGCACAGATCGAATGCGCACCGCATCATCTGCGTGCCGATAAAAACGTGACGGCGATCCTGATTGACCCACTCGAAAGCAATGCCCGCGCCCGGCGGTTTTACGAACGATTGGGCTTTGAATTCCTGGAGCGCCGGACCTTCGAGCGTGATGTTTGCGCCGTCTACCGGCTGGATCGCGCGAGCTACGAACGGCTTGCGGGTCAGGCGTGAATCGGCGCTAAGCTCGCGCCATGGAAACCGCGCAAATCTTCGCCATTCTCAACGTGATCGGCCTCTTCGTCTTTGCGATCTCCGGCGCGTTAACGGCGCTGCGCAATGACATGGATATATTCGGCGTTGCGATGATCGCCTTTGTCACCGGGGTCGGCGGCGGCACCATTCGCGACGTGTTGCTCGGCTCCTTTCCGGTCTGGTGGATTGCAGCGCCGTCCGCGGTCTTCATCTGTCTTGCTGGCGCAGCCACGGCGATACTTGCACAACCCCTGATCAACTCGCGGCTCTCCGCATTGATCTGGGCCGACGCTATGGGCCTTGCGGTATTTTCGATCCTTGGCGCGCAGGCCGCGCTTGCCGCTGATGCGCCGATTGTGATCGCCATTTTTATGGGCGCGGTGACCGCCACATTTGGCGGCGTTGTGCGCGACGTCCTCTTGAACGAGCCGCCCTTGATCCTGAAGCAGGACATTTACGCCACCGCGGCGCTCATCGGCGCGGGCGTTTATGTCGGTTTGTTGAGTATCGGGCTTGGCGAGGGAGGCGCGGCGGTGATTGCAGCGCTCACCACCTTCGCCATTCGCGCGGCCGCGATCGCCTTCAACATCCCCTCGCCGAAATTTGCGCGGCCGCGCAAAAATGAGCTTTAGGGGTTAGCCCGAAGCATTCGACAACATGCCGGCGATTTCATCCTTCAGCCGCATACGCTTTTTGCGCAGATCTTCCTCGTGAAAATCGCTTGCCGCTTCGACCCGAGTCTCCAACCGATGAATGTTCCGGTTCACCTCATGATATTCTTCCGCAAGCTTGGCGAAATGTGCGTCGCTGGTTTTCAGTTTGTGAACGAGCGCCGCATGCTCTGGAAATTCATCGGCGAGTTCGTGGGGCGTGTGGGCCATGGGCGGGCATTCCTTTCGTTGTTCATGTTGATCCTGACAGGTTCCGCCGCCCCGGCAATTGACGCCGGTCAAATCGCGCCCCGCGGCGGGCTCGCCCCTTTTTGGCCCGCGGGCTTCCGGCTTGACCTGCCGGACCTTGCACGCCCGCAAAAATCCGTTATCTAAGGCGTCCCAAAACGCCTTGGGGCGCGGGTATAGCACAATGGTAGTGCAGCAGCCTTCCAAGCTGAATATGCGGGTTCGATTCCCGCTACCCGCTCCATTTGATTTCCATCAACCGGGAGCGCCTTGGTCTGCGGTAGTCTGCGCCTGCTCAAGGAGGCGGCCATGGCGATCAAATCAATTTTCATTCCGTTTTTTGAGGAAAAATCCGCTGGGACTGCTTTTGCATCGGCAAAGGTCCTTGCCGATCAAAACAAGGCGCACATATCCGCATTGCATGTCCGCAGCCGACCCATTCCGCCAACCAATGTATATTTTCCGCTTGGCGGTGTTTCCACTGATTTTGCAGAGGCGTTTCAAAATGCGGAGGATGCTCTCGCGGCTGCGTTGCAGGACGTTTTTGTCAAATCCTGCGAAGAAAATGCGATCCGTGTGGCGGACATGGCCGAATGCCATGACGAGCAAGGAGTGAGCGCGTCGTGGCGGGAATGCGAAGGCGATATTCTGA
>JBCBSY010000535.1:0-1852 GCA_039818925.1 Pseudomonadota bacterium
CCTCCCGACAATCTGGAATCAATCTTCAAGCGTTTCTACACGAAACGGCCGACCGGCTCTGTTTTCCGCATAAATTCGCCCGCCATGGGAATTCACAATCTGGCGCGAAATCGCCAGGCCCAGTCCGGAATTATTGCCGAAAGCAGAGCCGGTCGGCCGTTTCGTGTAGAAACGCTTGAAGATTGATTCCAGATTGTCGGGAGGAATTCCCGGCCCTTCATCTTCGACGGTAATGCGAACGAGCCCGGCGCGCTGGGTTGGCGGCTCCAGCGTCACGCGCACCTCGCCGTTCGCCGGGCTGAATGAGCGGGCATTGTCCACCAAGTTGCGAATGACCTGCCCCAGCGCAGATGGGTTGCCTAGCACATAAGCTTCCTGAAGCGGTTCGTTGAAGACGACGCCGGCTTCTTTTTCCTTGGCGGTGTCCCCGTAAATCGAGACGATATCGTTAATCAGCTTGCCCAGATCGACCGCTTCCCGGCTCTCGCGGGCAAGTTCCGCATCAAGCCTTGAGGCGTTCGATATATCTGTAATCAAACGATCCATTCGAGCGACGTCCTTCTGGATCACCGCAAGAAGCTTTGCCTGCTGCTCCGGCGTTTTGGCGATCTGCAAGGTTTCCGCCGCGCTTCGGATCGACGTGAGTGGATTTTTCAATTCATGCGAAACGTCTGCGGCGAAACTTTCTATCGCGTCAATCCGCGCATAAATCGCCTGAGTCATGGATTTCAATGATCCGGAAAGCTCGCCGATTTCATCTTTGCGGTTCGTAAAATCGGGAATCCGCGCCCGGCCCGCTGCTGCGATTCCCTCGCGCACCTTGTCCGAAGCGATGGCGAGTTGCCGGATCGGTTGCGCGATCATTGTCGTCAGCAGCAAAGACGACAAAATCGCTGCTGCAACAGCCCATCCAAAAAATGGCAGGATCGACAGCCGCGCTTCTTCCACCAGAACGTCAATACCGCCGCTTTCTGCGGTGACAACGCCGTAAATCGCCTGCACGCGGCGGATCGGCACTGATACAGACGCGACCAGCTCGCCCTCCTCATCGATGCGGACCGAGGCGGCGCCTCTTTCTTCGGCAAAGGGCGAAGACGCCAGCGCCGCATTCAACTCATCTTCGATGGACCGGCGCGCGGCCTCTGCGCGATAATCGCGAGAGAAAAATCGTGACAGCCGGCGCCAGACGCCCTCTTCCTCCAGCACGTCAACAATTGAGGTTGCCTGGTCAATCGGCGGCAGAGATTGCGCGACGATTTCATCTTCACGCAACACTACGTCTTCAATCAAGAGCGCTCTCGCGTCCCTGACCGGCGGATCTTCAAAAGTCTGCGGCGCGTTGAAAATTCGAACACGGCCCTCAAAACTGTCCCATACCCGGTTGAACACTTCACGCACATCGCGCTGGCTCAAAGACAAAGAGCAGACAGCGACATCATCCTGTGCGGAAACATCGTCCGCTTCGAAAGGCTGGCACGAAGTCTCGTCAATGGCGACCTGCGCCAGAACATCCGCAATAATCTGCGCTTGCGCGCGCACGCCTTCGAGCTTCGCCTGGATTAAACCATCGCGATATTGCGTCAGCGCAAACGACCCCAGAAGCAAAATAACAAGGCCGATGAGATTGGCGAGAACGATCGTCAGCGTAAGCCGCGACACCGCCATTGGCGCACGCCTTCGCCGCGCGATCCCGCCCTCATCTTTCATGCCTGATCAGGCGTCCTTGTATTTGTAACCAACTCCAAAAAGCGTTTCGATAGAATCGAATTACTTATCAACAACCCGGAATTTCTTCCGCACCCGTTTGATATGGCTATCGATAGTTAGGTCATCCACATAAACCTGGTCGTCA
>JBCBSY010000536.1:0-1840 GCA_039818925.1 Pseudomonadota bacterium
GCAACGCATTCCAATCTTGCCGCCGTGGCGCGCACCCTGCCCGCGCTGGCCGCCAGTCTTGATCCGTCGAACGCACGGCCGCGGGCTTCCGTTCGCTGCACGACGCCGGACCGGATGCCGGTCGCGGGCCCGATCCCGGATTGGGGGTTTTATGGCGGCGCTTATGACGGCCTTCGCACGGGAAGGCGTCAGGATTATCCCGCCGGCGTGCTGCGCGCCGGGCTTTATATCCTTTCCGGGCTCGGCTCACGCGGGCTGGTGACGGCGCCCTATGCAGCGGAGCTTATCAGTGCGGAACTCTCGGGCGCGCCGCCCCCGGCGGATATTGCGGTGATGGAAGCGGTCCATCCGGCGCGGTTTTTCATCCGTGACCTCAAACGCGCCCGAACGGCCTGAAAATGTCGGTTTCTTGATCCCGCCTTGCGGGCGCGCCGCGCTTTGGGTAAGCCGCGCTTAAGAAAACTTCAGGATCTCTGACATGCGCGACACCCCCTTTGGCCCGGTCTATGACAATGTTCTCGAAGGCATCGGCAAGACCCCGATCATCCACGCATCGCGGCTGGACGCTGGGCCATGCGAGCTTTTTTTAAAGCTCGAAGCCAACAATCCCGGCGGCTCCATCAAGGACCGCATCGGCGTTGCGATGATCGAAGCAGCGGAGCGCGACGGTAAACTGAAACCGGGCGGCACGATCATCGAAGCGACCGCCGGCAACACCGGCCTCGCCCTGGCGCTGGTCGCCGCGCAAAAGGGCTACAAAACAATCATCGTCGTGCCCGATAAAATGGCGCAGGAAAAAATCTTTCACTTGAAAGCACTCGGCGCCGATGTGCGCCTCACCCGCTCCGATGTGGGCAAGGGGCACCCGGACTATTACCAGGACATGGCAGAGCGGATCGCCGAAGAAACCGGCGCGTTTTACGTCAACCAGTTTTCCAACGACGCGAACCCGAAAGCCCACGAAAACTCAACCGGTCCCGAAATTTTGGGCCAGATGGAAGGGGATGTGGACGCGATTGTCGCCGGCGTTGGCTCCTCCGGAACGATCACCGGCCTGTCGCGTTTCTTCAAGGAAAAGTCGCCGAAGACCGACATTATTCTCGCCGACCCGAAGGGCTCGATCCTGACGGACTATGTGAATAAAGGTTCGATCCCGAACGAGCTTGGCTCCTGGCTGGTGGAAGGCATCGGCGAGGATTTCATTCCCGACATCGCCGATCTTTCCCATGTCAAAAAAGCCTACGACATCACGGACAAGGAAAGCTTTGAGGCGGCGCGCGACCTTCTCAAGAAAGAAGGCATTCTCGGCGGATCGTCGTCGGGCACGATCCTCGCGGCGGCGCTGAAATACTGCAAGGAGCAGAAAGAGAAAAAACGCGTTGTCGCTTTCGTATGCGACCGTGGCGACAAATATCTCTCCAAGATGTTCAATGATTACTGGATGTATGATCAGGGTTTTTTGAAACGCGCCCCCAAAGGCGACCTCACCGATCTCATCACCCGGCGCCATTCGGAACGCGCCACCGTGACCGTCAAGCCGGACGACACGCTGATGCAGGCCTATGGCAAGATGAAGCTTTACGACATCTCACAATTGCCGGTGCTCGACGATGACAATGGCGTTGTCGGCCTGCTCGACGAAGAAGACCTGCTGTTCGCAGTTGTGCGCAATCGCGACAAGTTCCGCGATCCGGTGAAGTCCGCCATGACTTATCGCGTGGAAACCGTCGAAGCGTCGCAGGACATCCAGTCGCTGTTGCCGATCTTCGCCAAGGGCCATGTGGCCGTCGTGCTGAATGACGGCAAATTCGAAGGCCTGATTACGCGCACGGATTTGTTG
>JBCBSY010000537.1:0-1833 GCA_039818925.1 Pseudomonadota bacterium
GTCATTACCCATCCCGATATTCGCTGGGGCCGGGTCGATATCAAGACGGTCAATCTGCTTCCCAACGTGCTTGCCAAAGAGGCGGCGACAAAGGCTGGCGCGGCTGAGGCGTTTTTGGTGCGTGACGGCTATGTAACGGAATGCTCTGCGTCGAATGCCTGGATGGTCGATGACAGCGGCGCCGTCGTCACCCACCCGAAAGGCGAGATGATCCTTGGCGGCATCACGCGGGAGGGCGTCATCGCCTGCGCTCGGGAGCTGCAGATCAAGGTGATCGAGCGAGCCTTCACGGTTGCCGAGGCGAAGGCGGCCCCGGAAGCTTTCCTGACATCCGCCACCTCTTTCGTGACCCCGGTGGTTTCGATCGACGGCGCGCCGGTTGGCGACGGCAACCCTGGTCCCGTGGCCCAGCGCTTGCGCGCCGCCTATAAGGCAAGGGCGGCCCGCGGTTAGGGGCGCAAAGGATTTCAGTCAAATTTGAGTCCAAAAAAGCAACTTTACTTCCCGATCGCGTGTTATCCGGTTGCATAGCGGCCTTTTCCACGCCAGAATGATGCTGCGCTGCAATAAAAATAACCGACTCGGAGAAGCGGGATAATGACAGAGAAAAAGCAGAATTTGCAGGACACGTTTTTGAACCATGTCCGCAAAACCAAAATTCCGGTGACGATCTTTCTGGTCAACGGCGTCAAATTGCAGGGCATTGTAAGTTGGTTCGATAATTTTTGCGTCCTGCTGAAACGCGATGGACATGCGCAACTTGTCTATAAGCATGCAATATCCACAGTGATGCCACAGTCGCCGGTGACCTTGTGGGATGGCGACAACGGCGAATAGCGCGCGCATTCCTCGCCACTATTTGCGTCTTTTCGTTATGATGAAAATCGCTGCATCGGGCTGGAGCCGATAGCTGCGGAGTAACTTTATGTCTGATCCCAAGCCGGCCGAAAATCTGTTCGCCATTGTCGTGCATCCTGCGTTGCGCGACGATGACGCCATGCGTGCGCCCGAAGCCCGGCTCGAAGAGGCGGCCGGGCTTGCTGTCGCTATCGGCCTTGAAATTGTCGATGCGCAGATTGCGCCGGTCGTCAGGCCGCGCCCGGCAACCCTGCTCGGTGCGGGCAAAGTCGCCGAAATCAAGGACCGGCTCGACGCCCACGAACCGCGCCCGTCGCTTGTGATTGTGGATGGTGCGTTGACGCCGGTACAGCACCGCAATCTCGAAAAGGAATGGAACGCGAAAGTGCTCGACCGCACGGCGCTTATTCTGGAGATATTCGGTGATCGAGCGCAGACGGCGGAAGGGCGGCTTCAGGTCGATCTTGCGCATCTGAACTATCAGCGCTCGCGGCTTGTGCGATCCTGGACGCACCTTGAGCGTCAGCGCGGCGGCGCCGGTTTTCTCGGCGGGCCTGGCGAGCGACAGATCGAGTCGGACCGCCGCGCCCTTGACGATAAAATCATCCGTCTCAAGAAAAAACTCGAAGATGTACGGCGGACACGAACCCTTCAACGCGCAAAACGTAAACGCGCGCCGCACCCGATTGTCGCTCTGGTCGGTTACACCAATGCGGGCAAATCAACGCTGTTTAATCGAATGACGCAATCAAGCGTTATGGCGGAGGACTTGTTATTTGCGACTTTGGACCCGACTATGCGCGCCATCGACTTGCCCTCGGGCGTACGCGCGATCCTGTCCGATACGGTGGGCTTTATTTCCGACTTGCCGACGCAACTTGTCGCGGCTTTCCGGGCGACGCTGGAAGAAGTCTTGGAAGCGGATATCACGCACATGAACGATGATATCCGCTTCCAAGACTTCTTCCAGCGTCG
>JBCBSY010000538.1:0-1820 GCA_039818925.1 Pseudomonadota bacterium
AATTTCGGCGCCGTACCGAAAGCATTTCATTAAAAAAAGGCAAAAATTATCGGCATTATTCCACAGTTTCAGGGCGTCACCGGAGAGGCCCGCCCCAAACCGTCCTTAAGCACACCCCAGAAGGGAAATTCCTGAGGCCATTGAAGCCTTAAGCTGCAATGGGAAAGAACCCAGTCGGACTGCGATCACATTGATTCGCGGGCGCGAAGCTCGGTTTTGAGAATTTTGCCGGAAGGATTGCGGGGCAACATGTCTACAAAAGAGACATATTTCGGCAGTTTGAAGTCCGCGATCTTTCCTTTCAGGAACGCTGCGACGCCGTCTTCGTCGATATCAGCCGCCACGCCTTTGACCGCGACCACCTTGACGACCTCCCCCCATTTCTCGTCCGGCGCGCCGATCACGGCCACGTCGGCAAGACCCGGACATTTGGCCAGCACTTTTTCGATTTCAGCCGGGTAAATGTTCTCACCGCCGGAAATAATCATGTCTTTGATGCGGTCGACAACATAGACAAATCCGTTTTCGTCGATGAAACCTGCGTCGCCTGACCAGTACCAACCCTCGCGGATGACTTTGGCGGTCGCGTCGGCTTTGTTCCAATATCCGTCCATCACGAAACCCGACTTCGCGATAATTTCGCCCGTCTCGCCTTGCGGAACTTCCTTGCCGCTAGATGGATCGCAGACTTTCACCGTGCAGCCCGGCAGCGGCTGGCCGGCGGACCCGCGTTGTTTGACGCCTGGCGCGTGGTCGTCATGGGCGAGAACCGTAACGCCGCCCGCTGTTTCGGTCATGCCATAAAACTGTGTGAAGCGGGCATTGGGCATCGCCGCCATGGCGGCGTCGAGCAGCGGTTGCGGCATAGGCGCGGCCCCGTAACTGACTCCGACAAAATTCGCCAGCGGCGCCTTGGCCTCTTTCGCTGCTTCAAGGATCATCATGATCATCGCCGGCACAAGAAATGAATTCAGCGGCGCCTCGCCTTGCGCTTCTTTGACGATCGCCGACGGATCGAATTGGCGATGCTGGATGACCGGCATGGAACGCGAAAACCCCATCAGGCCGAAATTCACACCCGCTACATGAAAATGCGGCAGCGCATGTAGAATCGTTTCGTCATCGGTTTGTGGGATGATGACATTCGCTTTTTCACCGGCGACGCCAACCTCGAAATAGCATCGGTTCGGCAAGATAACGCCCTTCGGCAGCCCGGTGGTGCCGCTTGTATAAAGTTGGACAAGAACGTCGTCCGATGTCGGCTGATAATCCGGCTCTTGATCATTCTGGCGATCGATCAGCGCATCAAAACAAGTCTCCCCGCCGGTCTCAAGCGTCAGTGTTTTCAGCTCGCCAACGCCTCCCTCCGCCGTTAAAGCATCGAGAAACATTGTCTCGCCGATCAGCGCCGCCGGCGCCGCATCCTCGATGATTTGCAGCACCTCCGCCGGCGCAAGACGCCAGTTAATCGGCGTCATCACCGCGCCGATTTTCGCCGCCCCAAACAGCGCATCCCAGAATGTCGCGAGATTGCGGGCCAGCCAGGCGATTCGGTCGCCAGGGGCCACGCCCATCGCCAAAAACGCCTGCGCCGCACGATTTGCGCGGGCGTTCATCTGCGCATAGGTGAACTGTTTTCCCTCAAAAATGAGCCCGACTCGGTCGGGCTGGCGGCTGGCTTGTTCTCGGATAAGGTCGGCGGTGACAGGCGGGTTGAGGATTTCTCGCTGGCTCATTCGACTCCCTTGCTTTTAGCGTGCTGGCTGCAATTCAGTCCGATTATGCCGGGAACAGCCGCCAAGGCCAACCGGTCTGCAATT
>JBCBSY010000539.1:0-1802 GCA_039818925.1 Pseudomonadota bacterium
TCGAACACCGCCTCGCGCGGTGCGTCGTAAAGCCGTGAGACGGTCAGCGATCCGTCGGAAAAATTTGTGGTCATGGTCATTTTTTGGGCTCCCTCGTCTTTTTGAGATAGGCGTCAACGGCGTCGAACTGCGCCGTCCAAAGTCGCGTGTAATGGCTCACCCAGTCGGCGGCGTTCTGCGCCGGGCCCGGGGTCACGGCGACGAAATTCTCGCGCCCGCGCTTTTCGCGGCGGATCAGCCCGGCCTTTTCCAGCACCCGCAAATGTTTCGAGACAGCCGGTTGCGAGATGTCATAGGGCGCGGCGAGCGCGCTCACATTTGTCTCGCCGGCGGCAAGCTGCGCCAGAATTCCGCGCCGCGTGGCGTCGGAAAGCGCGCCAAAGACCAGATCAAGCTCATTCGAATCCATAACCATAAGGTTATGTGTTTGATCGGCGCTTGTCAAGCGGTCCGCTAGCGGCTGGCGCATCGTCTATTGCGTGCGCGTAGAACGCTACTTAGAACCCCGGCCCATGCCAGAATTGTTGCTAGAACTGTTTTCCGAAGAGATTCCTGCGCGAATGCAGGCCCGCGCCGCGGGCGAACTTGAGCGCGCGGTTAATAAGGCCCTGCTCGACGCCGGGTTCATGCCTGACGGGGTGAAAGCGTTTTCCGGCCCGCGCCGTGTGACGCTGGTCGCGACCGGTCTGCCGGCGCGCCAGCCGGACCGGCGCGAAGAGAAAAAGGGCCCGCGCGTCGGCGCGCCCGAAAAAGCCGTGCAAGGGTTTTTAAAATCCGCCGGGCTCGCCTCCCTCGATGAATGTGAACAACGCGAGGATAAAAAGGGCGCCTATTACGTGGCGGTGATCGACAGACAAGGCCGCGAGACCGCTGACCTGATCGCTACTTTCGTACCGGAGATTGTGCGCGGCTTTTCCTGGCCGAAATCCATGCGCTGGGGCGATGGCGACATGCGCTGGGTGCGGCCGCTGCATGGCGTTTTGTGCGCGTTCGACGGCGAGGTCGTTTCGTTTGAGATTGAAGACTTGGCGTCCAGCGACAGAACGCAAGGGCATCGCTTCATGGCGCCGGGCGAGATTCAGGCGCGCAGCTATGAAACCTACGCCGCAAAACTGCGTGACGCGAAAGTCATTCTCGATGCGGAGGAACGCAAAGAGATCATTGCCCGCGATGCGGCGACGCTCGCCCAGTCGCAAGGGTTTGAACTGGTCGAGGACCCGAGCCTGTTGAACGAAGTGGCGGGTCTTGCCGAATGGCCGGTCGCGATGATGGGGTCGTTTGACGAAAAGTTCCTCAAGCTCCCCGATGAAGTGCTCACTGCCTCTATGCGCGGACATCAGAAATATTTCTCGGTGCGCGATCCGAAAACCGGGCGGCTCGCGAACCGGTTCATCTATGTGGCGAATTTGGAAGCGCCCGATGGCGGGGCGGCGATGCGCACCGGCTATGAGCGGGTGTTGACCGCGCGGCTTTCCGACGGCTGGTATCTTTACAATCAGGACCTTAAACGTCCGCTCGAAGATCGCATTACCGATCTCGACAAGGTGACGTTTTTCGAGGGGCTGGGCAGCGTCGGCGACAAGGCGCGGCGCGTCGCGGCGCTCGCCAAAGAGATCGCACCGGCCGTTGGCGCGGACCCCGCCCTGGCCGAACGTGCGGCGATGCTGGCCAAAGCCGATCTCGTTTCAGGAATGGTCTATGAATTCCCTGAACTTCAAGGAGTTATGGGGCGTTATTACGCCCTTGAAGAAGGTAAACAGCCGGAGATTGCCGACGCGATTCGCGATCACTACAAACCCGCC
>JBCBSY010000540.1:0-1786 GCA_039818925.1 Pseudomonadota bacterium
GTCACAGGCTCCCCCGTGATGGCTTCTGCAAGCGCATCTTTCGAGCCCGAGACACGATTTCAGACCTGCTGACGACGATGATTTAAGGGATGAAGGCGCGGACATAGCGTTTCTTCAAATCAGCTGGAGCAGCTTCCAACAGCCGTTTCAAATGCTTTGAGGCGATCTTGGCCTGTTCGATGGTAATTGGTTTGAGCGCTTCTCTAACCTGCGCTTCCTGAACGCCGATTAACCGGAGCAGTTCTTCCCGCTCGGCTTCCGCTTCGGCCATTTTCTCTTTGAAGAGTTCAGACTCGCCCATGAGGCCGTCCGCCAGCGCGTCAAGCAAGTTGCGGATGCGCTTGTTCACTTGCCCGAGTTGTCCGCGCAACTGGCTGAGCGCCTGACTGGCCTCGCCGCGCCCGCCTTCACGGCGCTTGGCGACGGCGGTAACGATATCTCGAGTCCGCTGCGGCGTCAGCAAGTGTTCCGTGAGGGCGCCCAGGATGAGCGCATCAAGCTTTTCTTCGCGGATGGAGATGGAAAGCGCGCCCGTGCAGCGACCCTTCAGGTGCTTTCCAGAACACTTGTAGTAGCGATAGGCTCCGCCCTTGCCGGTGGTCATCATCAGCGGCCTGCCACACCCTTCGCAAAGGGCCAGCCCCGACAAAAGCACTTTGCTGTTTGCAAGCCGAGGCGGCGTTTTTGAAGGCCGCTTGTCGCTCAAAAGCACTTGCACTCGTTGGAATGTCTCGTCCGGTATAATGACCGGCACGTTCAACCGGACCCACTCTTCGCGCGGACGCATCTCTCCCGTTGCAGTGTTCTTCTTATTGAACCATGCGGCCCCTGTATAAGTTTCATTGGTCAAAATCGCATAGACCCGGCTTGTGTAATACGTGCCGCCGCGCGGCGTCTTAAATCCTCGCGCGTTCAGCCATTGGGCGATGTTTTTCACGCCTAGCGGCCCCACATCGCCGTCGCCTTCCAGAAACAGTTTGAAGATCAGTTTGACGGTCTCAGCCGCTTGCGGATCGATGGCGAGTTTCTTTTTGACCTTGTCGCCGCGCTTTTCCGCTGCGACGGTCTTATAACCAAAAGGCGGCGTTGAACCGTTCCAGAATCCCTGGCGAGCGTTCTCGGTCATGCCACGGCGCACGTGCTTTGCATCTTCCTTGCTGCGCATTTCATCAGTCAACGCGATGATGCGGCGAGTGAGCTCGCCTCCAGGCCCCTCGCTCATCTCCTGTGTAATCGAAACAACAGTGACGCCATGCTTCTCCAGCTTACGCCGGTAGAGTTCAAACGAAACTTCATCTCGAAAGAAGCGGGAAAAGCTATGAATCAAGATGACATCAAACGGTCTCGGCTTCTGACACGCCACATCAATCATCGCCTGAAATTGCGGCCTGCGGTCATCACGCCCGCTGGCGCCGTTCTCCACATACTCGGCGACGATTTCGTATTCTCGCGCAGCCGCATAGGTCTTCATGCGCCGCAACTGATCGGGAATCGATATCTTCTGTTCAGCCTGCCGTGCGGTTGAAACGCGGGCATAGATAGCGCAACGCGTCATAACTTACTCCTCTTGTCTGGCGGACCGTTATCATTGGCAACCAACGCCTCCAGATTTGAGATCAATGCGTCGAATATTTCCACCTCTGCGATGGACAAAGGCGGAGATTCTGGAAAATTCAGCCGAATTTCCTGGGCATCAAGGTTATCGTTCGCCGCCTTCGGCGTATCGGACAAGGACATTTCGCGTCTCCATAAGTGACGTAAAACGCGGTCCCGTCCGTTTTCATTC
>JBCBSY010000541.1:0-1776 GCA_039818925.1 Pseudomonadota bacterium
CCGGCCAGAGAGCTTCAACCTGATTGAACTTGGCCCCGGCCGCGGCGTGTTGATGCAGGATGTCTTGCGTGCTGCGCGTTTGCGTCCCGGTTTTGCGCGGGCAGCGCAAATATGGCTTCTTGAAAGCTCTGGCCGGATGCGGCTGGAGCAGCAAAAGCGGCTAAAAGGCACGGAAGCCAAACCACTGTGGGCTGATGAATATGCAGATATTCCGCCAGCGCCGTCGCTGATAATCGCAAATGAATTCTTCGATTGCCTGCCGATCCGGCAATTCGAGCGCATCAAATCCGGTTGGCGCGAGCGGCTGGTCGGCCTGAATGAAAACGGGGATAGGCTCGGTTTTGCACTCGGCCGCACGCCGCCGGCGCCAGACTTGCGCTTGCCCGACGTCACCGAAAGCCAGGAAGGTGATATATTTGAAGTTTCCGCCGAGGCGAAGACGTTCACGATCGATATCTGCGAAACCCTCAAAAGCGAAGGCGGCTACGCTTTGATCATCGACTATGGACATCGCGAACGCGGGTTTGGCGACACCTTGCAGGCCGTACGCAATCACAAATACTGGCCGCCTCTTGCGTCGCCGGGCCGCGCTGACATCACGGCGCATGTGGACTTCGAAGCGCTATCGAATGCGGCGATTGAATGCGGCGCCAATGTCTTCGGTCCGGTTGCACAAGGGCGGTTTCTGGATCGCCTCGGCCTTGCCTTGCGCGTTGAGGCCTTGTGCAAAAGTCAGAATACGGAACAGGCAAACGCCATCCGGGCGGGCGCGGCGCGTATCGCTTCTCCCGGCGCGATGGGTGAAATCTTCAAAGCGGTATGTTTTTCTTCGCCGCGGCTGCCCGCACCCGCAGGTTTTTAAGCATGAGTGCGGCGCCGCCCTATCTGGTTTCGCCTCTACTGGATGCGCCCGGCCTCTCGCACGGATTTTTTTCCCGTGACGGGGGCGTTTCGCCGCCGCCTTATGCGTCGCTCAATACCGGGCCCGGCTCGGGCGACGCGCCGGTCAATGTCGCCGAAAACCGGCACCGGTGCGCGTTGGCGCTGGGGGTGTCTGCCGACTGCCTGGTCACTGGATTCCAGACCCATTCGTCCGATGTTCGAGCCATCGCATCACCGTGGCCGGATGGGCCGGAAAAAGTCGACGGTCTCGTTGCAAAGGCCCCTGGCCTCGCGCTTGGCGTGCTTGCCGCCGACTGCATGCCGTTTTTGTTCGCCGACCCGGAAGCCGGCGTGATTGGCGCGGCGCATGCAGGCTGGCGCGGGGCGCTGGCCGGCATATTAGACAACACCATTTCCACCATGACCGGGATGGGCGCCGATCCAGAGCGAATCATTGCCGCCGTAGGGCCCTGCCTGCGCCAGGAAAATTTCGAAGTGGGCCTCGACCTCGTCAAAGCATTCACCGCTAAGCATCCGGAATCTGAACAGTTTTTTGCGCCTGGCCTGAACGCGCAGAAACACATGCTTGATCTTGTGGGGTTCGGGCGCTGGCGTCTGGCGCAATGCGGCGTCACACAGCTGGATGATATTGGCCTGTGCACGCTGGGCGCCCCGGACCGGTTTTTCAGCTACCGCGCCATGCGGCGGCGAAACGAAGCGGATTACGGACGCAACCTGTCGGCGATTCTATTGAAAAGCTAAAATCACGCGGCCGCGGGTTGCGCTTGTGTCAAGAAAACGTCATGAAACGCGCGCGTTAAGGGGGCAAAGGGGACTCAAGGCATGAAATTGATCGCCGGAAACTCGAACCGCCGGCTCGGCGAAGAGATCGCG
>JBCBSY010000542.1:0-1772 GCA_039818925.1 Pseudomonadota bacterium
TGCAGATAGACTTTGTGCCCGCCGACAATGGCTTTCTGGATATAGCCTTTGCGCCGGTCGGGAAGCCGCCGGCGGCCCGGCGTGCGTTCAATGATGCGCTCGACAATGCGTTCCGCGACCACTTTCGATTTTTGCGCCGCCGGCGCCTCGGCGATGGCGGTTTCGAATTCGTCTTCTTCTTCCTCGCTTTCAGGCGCAAGGAGAGCGGCGGCCAACGGTTGCGAGAGTTTCGATCCGTCACGATATAGCGCAATCGATTTGAGCCCCATGCGCCAGGCGAGCATGTAGGATTTGGCGCAATCGCCAATGCTGGCATGCGAGGGAAGATTGACGGTTTTTGAGATCGCGCCCGAAATGAAAGGCTGGGCTGCGGCCATCATTTTCAAGTGTGCTTCAACCGACAAGGCGCGAGTTCCGATGCGCCCGCATGGCGTGGCGCAGTCAAAGACCGGATAGTGCTGTTCTTTCAGATGCGGGGCGCCCTCAATCGTCATCGCGCCGCAACAGAACAGATTGGCCTGATGGATTTCTTCGTCGGCGAAGCCAAGGAAGCGCAGGACTTCATAGCCGGTGCGGTTCAGCTCCGTTTCACGCATCCCGAGAACATGAACGCAGAAGTCTTCACCCAGCGCCTGCGGCGTGAACGCGTAGGTCAAATCAAAGGTGGTCTTGAGCCGCTCCTCAAGCGCCTTGATGTGTCTGTCTTCAAAGCCTTCCCGGCGCAAATCATCGAGCGCGACGCCGGGCGCGTCCTGCAGCGTGCCGCGGCCCGCCGCATAGTGGGTGATGTCATCGATTTCCGAGGCGCTGTAGCCAAGCGTGGAAAGGGCCGCCGGAACGGATCGGTTGATGATTTTCAACATGCCGCCGCCGGCGAGCTTCTTAAACTTCACCAGCGCGAAGTCCGGCTCGATCCCGGTGGTGTCGCAATCCATGACAAGGCCGATGGTGCCGGTCGGGGCAATGACGCTGACCTGCGCATTGCGAAACCCGTTGATGGCGCCAAGCTCGTAGGCCTCGTTCCACACGCGCCGCGAGGCTTCCGTTAATTCTGTCCATGGACAGGCATCCGCATCGAACGCTTCCGGCTCTGAGTCGAGACTTTCGTAAGCCCCGCCTATGGCGATTCCAACGCAGGCGCGGCGATGATTGCGCAACACCCGCAGCATGGCGTCGCGATTGTCGGCAAATTTGGCAAAAGGCCCGACCGCTGAAGCGATTTCGGCTGACGCGCGATAAGCCGCGCCTGTCATCAGCGCGGTAACGCCTGCGGCTACGGCGCGCGCTTCGTCGCTGTCATAGGCAAGACCGGACGACATTAACAACCCGCCAAGATTAGCGTAGCCAAGCCCGAGCGTGCGATAATCAAACGACCGCCGCGCAATTTCCGCGGACGGGTATTGTGCCATCATGACGGAAATTTCGAGCGTCAATGTCCACAGCCGGCAGGCATGTTCAAACCGGTCGACGTCGAAGCCTGCATCCGTTTTGAACTTCAAAAGGTTCAGCGAGGCGAGATTGCACGCCGTGTCGTCGAGAAACATATATTCAGAGCACGGATTCGATGCGCGAATATCACCGCCTGCCGGACAGGTGTGCCAGGCGTTGATGGTGTCATGAAACTGAAGCCCCGGATCGGCGCAGGTCCAGGCTGCTGAGCAGATGTTGCTCCACAAAGCGCGCGCGCGAATGGTTTTGACCGGCTCGCCATCGGTCCGCCGGGTCAAAGACCAGTTGTCGTCATCATTGACTGCTTTCAGAAAGCTGTCCGT
>JBCBSY010000543.1:0-1768 GCA_039818925.1 Pseudomonadota bacterium
GTCCGGCCTCGCGATGAGGACGTGCTCATATAATGCCATATTGTCTTTCCCTAAAGTTTAGCTTGCGGCGCAGATGGGCGGGAAAACCCTTCCACGATGGCCCCTCGCGTTCGGCTCATTCCGAGTTTGAGGACCGCAAACCTTGCGAAGCGCGGCTTAAAGCGCAGCCGGGGGTGAAAATCAAGCCCAATCTTGCAGGGCCGAGGCGCCTGCAGCGCCTTTATTCATCGACCATCAGCTTGATAATCTCTGAGGCAGGTGTTCCGCCGTCTGTATAATTGAAAGTGCCCTGGTCGAGCAGCTCGCGGCCGGCCTTGAACACGGCATCCATGGCGAGGATTCCGAGCGACCCGCCAAGACTGATCCGGCGGACTCCCATATCAGCCAATTGCGCGACTGGGACGAGCCCCTCTTTGGGACCGCGCAAGACATTGATCGGGCGATCGACTGAAGCGAGCACGCTTTGGATGTCGGTCAAGCTGCGCAGACTCGGCGCATAGAGGACATCGGCGCCTGCCTCCTGATAGGCTTGCAGGCGTTTGATACTGTCCGCGAGGTCGCCATCGCCAGTGAAATGGTTCTCTGCGCGCGCGGTCAGGACGAATGAAAAGGGGAGGTTCCGCGCCGCCTCGACCGCAGCGGCGACGCGGTCTTTTGCGAGTTCCAGATCGTAAAGTTGTCCTGGCGTGCCGGTATAATCCTCGATCGATCCACCAACCAATCCGGCCGCTGCGCCGAGTCGGATGGTTTCCGCGCAGTTTTCAGGCGTGTCGCCAAACCCGTTCTCAAGATCCGCGGACACGGGCAAATGGGTGGCGCGGCAAAGGTCGCCGACATGTGCGATGACCTGATCGCGAGTCAGCTCGTAATCATTGACGCCGGTTGAGCGGGCGAAGGCAGAACTGGTGCTGGCAAGGGCCTTGAAGCCCATATTGGTCATCAACTTGGCCGTGCCAACATCCCAAGGATTTGGGATGATGAAGCACCCGCTTTCGTGCAGCGCTCGGAACGCTTCACCTTTGGATTTTTGATCTGTCATCTTGCGCCTCCACTTATGATCAGGAAAGTAAACGCTGATCCAAACGAACGCCACCCGATACTTGCGCACTCCGGCGCAGCGTCTTAAGCGGGCGCCAAATAGAGTTGAGGAGCGCATATGAGCAAGTTTGCGTTTATTTTTCCCGGGCAGGGCAGTCAGTTTATCGGCATGGGCAAAGACCTTGCGGACACATATCCGGCCGCGAAGGCCGTCTTTGAAGAAGTCGATGAGGCGCTTGGGCAGGACCTGTCTGGTTTGATCTGGGCGGGGTCGGAAGATGACCTGAAGCTGACGGCGAACACCCAGCCGGCCTTGATGGCGGTCAGCGTCGCGGCGATGCGGGCGCTCGAAAGCGCGCAAGGTATTGGCGCGGATCAGGCCGCCTTTATCGCCGGACATTCGCTCGGCGAGTATTCCGCGCTGGCGTCGGCGGGCGCTCTGTCGGTCGGGGATTGTGCAAAAGTTCTCCGTATTCGCGGCAATGCGATGCAGGACGCAGTCCCGGCAGGTGAAGGGGCGATGGCTGCTTTGCTCGGTGCCAGTCCAGAACAAGCAGCCGCTCTTTGTGCCAATGGCGCATCCGAAGGGCCGTGCGAGATCGCCAATGACAATGCACCAGGGCAAATCGTAATCTCCGGCGCCAAAGCGGCGGTCGAGTTGGCGATTTCAGGCGCCAAAGAGGCCGGCGTGAAGAAGGCTGTGCTTTTGCCGGTTTCAGCCCCGTTCCAC
>JBCBSY010000544.1:0-1761 GCA_039818925.1 Pseudomonadota bacterium
GCCTTGGTCATCTCGTTTCGGCCGACCACGCCCGAAAAAAGCTCAATCACGACCCCAAAGACAAGATACGCCAGCCCCCCAAACAGCAGCAGCTGTGCGGCCCATGGATATTGCATGATCGCGAGCGGGGTCGGGTCAACCACCTGTGCCGGTTCCCTGAAATACCGCCACCCCACGCCGAGACCGAAAAGCCCCCCCATCATCCCTACCGCGATCACGTCCACAACCGTGTAGCCGGATCCGGGCGGGCAAAACCGGTTCAAAAAGCGTTTGTAGGAATCGTCTGCATTATCCTGATAGACGGTCGTCAAAAAAGAGATGCTGCGAAAGAAGTACGACGCCTCCAACGCCACAAGATGCGCCTGGCTCGCGGCTGCAACGCCGCCGCCACGGTCGCTTTCGACCACTTTGTCGCGATGCGACTTCAGCGCCGCATTCAGATCCCGCGCTGTCCGTGCAAGGTCATCGCCGAATTGTTCAGCTTGCGCCCGCAAGCGCCCATTCGACCCGTTCCCGCTGATGAAGACAAATGCGATCATTAAAACGGCAAACGCCGTTCCGGCGGCGCCGGCAATCAAAAAAGCGCTCACCAACGGCGCGATATCCTGAAGCGGAACGCCGGCAAACGCATTCGCCTGGTCGTTGGCGCGCGCATAGAGCGCCGATTGATTGAGCCACAGCGCCATGCCAAGCCATATGGCGCCAATAAAAAAGCGCGCGCCCCAGATCGTTAGGCTCTTCTCTCCGCCGGCGCGGTCCGCTGTCACTGATTTGAGGTCGCACGCGCCGCGCTGAAGCATTGCCTGTCGTTGCGTAATTTGATGCGCACTGTCGCCAAGGCGGCGGTCGAGCGAAAAAGCAAGCTCATCTGCGGGCTCTTCTTGCGACGAGGGAAAAAACGTTCTGGTCGGATCGAAACCGGCAGGTTCGGCATCTTCCTGCGTGCGAGGCTGGCTTTGTATCAGCCTCGTTGCATCACCCGTCTTCAGGCGTCGCAACGCCGCCTCGGCGCTGTCGCGCAGCGCCGCCAGCCGACCCGAAGTTCCGCCGTTCTTGGCCATGTCCGCCGCCATCCCCTCGTTGCAACCGGCAATCCCCCGCCGGAACCCGCAAACTCTCTGATGAAACCCGCATGATAAGCGGTTTTCAACCTCACAGCGCGATCTTACGGGAAAAAGCCTTTGACGTTAATCCCTACCTTCAGGCACGCTGCGGGCGCTTTTCTTGTGCCGCATAAGGGGGAGGTCGCAGCGAAATGTTTGTGGGGCATTACGGGCCAGCTGCGGGGCTGGCGGGCGGGCGCATTAAGCTGTGGCACGGCTTCGTCGCGGTGCAGTTTCTTGATATTCTCTGGGCGCCGTTCATCCTCCTCGGGATCGAGCATGTGCGGATCGTCGAGAATTTCACGGCCTCCAATCATTTCGACCTTTATCATATGCCGTATACGCACAGTCTGGTGATGGCGCTGGTGTGGAGCGTTGTTGCGGGCGCGGCATATCAATTGGCGCGCAAGGGCGGCGGATGGATCGTCGGCGCGCTGGTGTTTTCGCATTGGGTGCTTGATTTCATCACCCATAAACCAGACCTCGAATTGTGGTTTGGCGGGCCGAAAGTCGGTCTTGGGTTGTGGGACAATCGACCGCTCGCCGTAACAACCGAGTTAGTGCTGTTGACCCTGGGGCTTGCCATTTATCTGATGCGCACGCGCGCAAAAGGCGTCGCGGGCCGCATCATGCCGGTGGTGTTGTTCGCGCTGCTTGG
>JBCBSY010000545.1:0-1760 GCA_039818925.1 Pseudomonadota bacterium
ATGGATGCGTCAATGACACGTAAACCTTCGACGCCGTTAACGCGCAAATTCGGATCGACGACGGCCGTGTCATCGCTTCCCATACGGCAAGTCCCGACAGGATGATAAATCGTGTCCGAGCGCGCGCGAATATCGGCCTCCAGCGCCCGGACACGATTTATCATCCTGTCGGGACTTGCCGTATGGGAAGCGATGACACGGCCGTCGTCGATCCGAATTTGCGCGTTAACGGCGTCGAAGGTTTACGTGTCATTGACGCATCCATCATGCCCTATCTCATCTCCGGCAACACAAATGCGCCGACAATCATGATTGCAGAAAAAGCAGCGGACATGATTAAAACCGGATAGTCGTTCGTAATCAGGCGTTTTCCAGGATGCGGCTTTCGGCGTTGCCGGACTTGTGGTCCTCAACAAGCATCCCTTTCGCCACCGCCACCCGTTCTTCCGGCGTCCGGATTTCACCCGAAAGCGCCATGGCTTTTTCGAGCTGTTCCTTCAACCCTTTCCGGTTGGCGATCTGAATAGAAATGCCGGGCCGGGCATTGAGCTCCAGGAGTAACGGCCCTTTCTCCCGATCGAGCACCACATCAACGCCGATATAGCCGAGCCCCGTCACCTCGTAGGATTTCGCCGCCATCAGCAGGATTTCATCCCAGTGGGGTGTTTGAACGCCCTCCAGCGCATGCGCCGTGTCCGGATGAATCTCGATGAACTGGTCGTGCTGCATCGCGCGCGACGTCAGGCCGGTGGCAAGGTCAATGCCGACCCCGACCCCGCCCTTATGCAGGTTGGCTTTGCCATCAGACTCGGCCGTTGGCAGGCGCAGCATGGCGAACACCGGTATGCCTTTTAAAACGATCACACGAATATCCGGAACGCCGCGATAAGAAATCTTGCCGAACACATCATCAAACTTCACGCGATACTCAATCAACGCCTTGTCCGGCTGGCCGCCAAGCGAATACATGCCGGACAGCATGTTGTTGATCTGGAATTTCATTGAATCCATGTCGATGCGTTTGCCCGAAGAAAGCCGCCAGCCGCCGCGCAATGGGCTGTCGACGACGATAATACCCTTTCCCTGCGAGCCTTGGGCCGGCTTAATCACGAACCCGTCCGCGTGGTCGATAAAATCCGACAGCTTTTTCATGTCGCGCGCATCGCGGATGACGCCATAAAGCTCAGGCGTTGGAATATTCGCGGACGCGGCAAGCTCTTTCGTGACAAATTTGTCGTCAACTGTCAGGAGAAATTTTCGCGGGTTCAGCGCATTCACATAGCGCACATTGCGTTCATTTATACCAATAACGCCGTTCGCTTTAAGCGCGCGATAGGTCTTCAACATCCGCTTACCCCGCCAGCGCTTTGAAGCGCCACAGTTCCGAAAGCCGCAAACCGGTGTAGCGACCCATAAATACGCAAAGCCCCATCAGCACCAAGAGCAGTTCTGGAAACTGATACATCAGATACTCAACATTGCTGTTGGTCATGGCCAGATAGGTGATCGCCGCCACCAGCAGGCTCCCAAGCCCCTGTTTGATAGCTTCTCCGGCGGAGTTTTCCTCCCACACAATCGACATACGCTCGATCGTCATGGTCAGGATAACCATTGGGAAAAGCGAGATTGAAAGACCGATCGCCTGATTCGCGCCCGTCATGGTGACAGCGATCCCCGCCATCACCATGACGACGAAAATCAACACCACTGCCAGACGCGGCACCAGCAGCAGTTGCAAGCGCTCCAGATAAAACCGAAGC
>JBCBSY010000546.1:0-1759 GCA_039818925.1 Pseudomonadota bacterium
ACCGGTCGGTCCCGGCAACGGTGACGGAACTCAAGCATAAGATTAACGTCAACACGCTGGAGCATTTGTCCGGCAAAACGCTGGCGCTGAACGAAGTCGGTTTTTGCAATTTTAATCTCGCACAACCGATTGCTTTCGATGCGTATAACGAGAATAGGCGCACGGGCTCATTCATCCTCATTGACCGGCGCAGCAACGCAACGATCGGCGCGGGAATGATTGATTTTTCTTTGCGCCGCGCAAAAAATGTCCACTGGCAGGATCTTGATGTGGACAAAAGAGCGCGCGCGGGCGCCAAACATCAACGCCCTTGCGTACTCTGGTTCACTGGCCTCTCCGGTTCCGGCAAATCAACAGTCGCGAACCTTGTTGAAAAGCAGCTGCACGATATGGGCCGCCACACCTACACCCTTGATGGCGATAATGTTCGGCATGGGCTTAATAAGGATTTGGGGTTCACAGATGCAGACCGGGTCGAGAATATCCGCCGCGTTGGCGAGACGGCAAAGTTGATGGCGGATGCGGGGCTGATCGTTCTGGTCTCGTTCATTTCACCTTTCCAAAGCGAGCGGCGGATGGCGCGCGAACTCCTGGAGGACGGAGAATTCATAGAGGTTTACGTCTCGACACCACTGGAAGTATGCGAGCAGCGCGACGTCAAAGGGCTTTACGCCAAGGCGCGCCGCGGCGAAATCAAGAATTTCACTGGGATCGACAGTGACTATGAGCCGCCAGAAAGTCCCGAGCTTGATCTCGATACCGCAAAGATTTCCGCGGAGGTCGCTGCGACACGCATTGTTGAGCACTTGAAGACGAATGGATATCTAGGCGACTAAAAACTTTCTGTTTTCTCGCAACGAAATCAGCTTGCTTCCCAAGCATGTCGATGACGCCTAGATCGCCAACCTGGCGACGGGCCCCTCATGAAAAACCAAACAGCGGCATTCAAGGGTTACGCCAACAGAGTCTCAGAAATCTCAGTCCAATCAGGTTCGCGACTGGTTACAAGCAAGGGGCGCCCTACGGTTAGGCGCGGTGCATAGGCGGCGCCGTCGTCCATATAGGCGGCGCGGCCGCTATTCTCAGTCAGCATCAACGCCCCAGCAGCGTGATCCCAGGGGCTGCACCGGGCATAAAGGCCAAAGCTCTTTCGGCCTCGAACAAGATTGATATATCCGTAAGCAGAGCATCGAATAGGCTCTGTTTCATACGATTCCTTCAATGGTCTGATCAGTTTGCTTTTCCAAGGCTCAGAGAGCTTGCTGACTGCGCGATACCCCTTAAACGCGCTCGCACCGTTCAAAACTGGTAGCGCCTTCTCACCCCGCCAAGTAACGCCATCGCCCTTTGAAGCGATCGCAAAGCCACGGTCAGGAACCGCATAAATCCAGCCTTGCCGAACTTCACCGTTTTCAACGAGTGCGACAATGGTTCCGAATTCCCGGCGGCCCTGGACGAAATTTCGCGTTCCATCGAGGGGATCGACAATCCAGAAAGCGCCCTTCTCCTGATCAAGATGATCAACGAGATCGGGTTCGGCGGCGACGCCCTCCTCGCCGATAAATACAGCACCGGGGTAAAGTCCCAGCAGCGCTTTTTCCAGCCGCGCCTCCGCCGCGTGGTCGGCGGCCGTTACGTAATCCTGCGGGCCTGATTTGGTGTCAATGTCGCTCTCGGCGAGTGCGCCAAAGCGAGACATGATTTCCTCTTCAGCGATTTCAGCGACAAGAGCCGCAACTTTTTCCGGGTCAATAATCAT
>JBCBSY010000547.1:0-1756 GCA_039818925.1 Pseudomonadota bacterium
GTGGGGCGCGTTCTTCAGCGGGTTGTTGGCCGCGTCCATCGCACCGCTCTCGATCTGCGCGATCTCGTCGCGGATCGACAGCATCGCCTCGGGGATCTCCATATTGCGAAACCCATTGGCTAACGCGCGCTGCGCCCGCATTATAGGCGGCGAGTGTCATAATCAGCGAACCGTCAAAACGGTCGAGCAGATGCGAAAGGTGCGCCGAGCCGATGGTCATATTGTAAAGTGGATCATCAAGCAGTCTTGAGCGGGAGTAAGGCAGGCCCTCTTTGCGGGCGGTGATTTGCGCCGTTGTCGGGATCAGCTGCATGACCCCGCGCGCGCCCGCTCTCGAGTATGCCCGCGGATTGAACTCGCTCTCCTGGCGGGACAGGCCCAGGATGATTTCCGGCGAAACGAACCGGGTCGCCGTTTCCGGCACAAAGATCAGCGGATAGGCGACTTGCGGTGCAAACGCATCGCGCTGAATGCCGACCTTGCCCGCACGCACTGTTAAATGCGGGGCGTCTTCGCCGTCGGTCAGCTTTGCAAGCTCGACATATTCGCCGGCACGCTCAAGCTGGCCGTCGACGTGATAGGCAAACACCATGATCTCGTAATCGAGATTGAGATCAGTCAGCATCCGCAAAGCGGCGACAGTAGGGCGCGACGAAAAGAGCGCTCGATCCGCAGGCGTTGCTTCTACGGCCGGAGAAAAGACCGCCTGTTCATGGCGGTCGCCGAGTTTTTCAGCGGCTAACTGTCCGTAGTAAGAGTAATAATACTGAGCGGCTTTTGCGTAGTACATGTTGGCGGTCACGCGATCGCCTTGTGCGGCAAGCGCACGTCCCAGCCAGTAATTTGCACGCGAAACGGAGATAGGCGACCCGACCTCGGACGCCAGCGCCAGAAAATGCGTTTCCGCGCGCTCTGGCGCATCGAGAAAACGCAGTGCGATCCAGCCAGCATAAAACTCTGCTTCCGCAAAATCCGAACCGTCAGCGAGCCCATGCTCAGCGGCGACTTTATAGGCGTCAGCAAAGCGGCCGTTCTTTAAGGCCCAACGCATCAGCAAACTGCGCTCATCCCACCAACGCCCGCCATTTCTAATGAGCTCGGGATCGCCTGGCGCCAACGCAGCAAGCGCCATGGCATACTGCTCTTCACCGCGTCGCCGGTGATAACGAACGGCGGCATGAAGCATCCCGCTATCCAATTTGGCCTCTTCCGGCAGCCGGTCATAGAGACGTTGCGCGGATGACGCCTGCAGCAAAAGCGCTGCGCGCGCCTCGGCCTTCTTGCGATCTTGTTTGTCGAGAGATGAAAACACCCGGCGGGCGTTTGTGACCTGACGGCTCCAGAGCAACCGGTCAACCCGGGCGGCGTGATCCTGTTTTGTCAGATAAGAACCATAGACCGAAAGAACACGGCGCTCTTCCGCTAGTTTAAAGTTTTCATTGATCCAAGCGTCGCGAATGTAACGCTCGCCCCCGATTCTGTCGCCAACGGCGAAAAGCGCGCGCGCAAGCTGGATTTTGCCCGGACCGGTTTCGGGCGTCCGCGTATCGAAAAACGCCAGCACCTGATCGGCCGGGGCATTGTTCGGAATGCGATCCTCGATAAAGGCGTGAATGCGATTGCGCGCCGGCCAATCAGGATTGGCATCGAGGAAGGCATCCGCAAACTGGCCAAAGAGGTCGAGGGCCAGCGCCTCTAAGGCGCTTGCTTCCCATCCCGACGCGGCAATTCCCCACGCCTGCGCGCCCCGGTGCTG
>JBCBSY010000548.1:0-1753 GCA_039818925.1 Pseudomonadota bacterium
ATATGGCTCCCTCTTTCCCGCAGTTATATTGTCGCGCCGATTCCGCGTGACCGCAATGGACGAAAGATGAATCCGCGGCAAGCCAATCAAATGCGTAATTGCCGCCGATCAGAGAATACCGGGCAGCGAGAGGCCATTTTGCACCGCGCAGTCCCGCGCCGCTTCGTAGCCCGCATCCGCATGTCGCATAACGCCGGTGGCGGGATCGTTCCACAAGACCCGTTTCAACCGCCGCGCCGCGTCTTCGGTTCCATCCGCGACGATCACCATCCCTGCATGCTGCGAAAACCCCATGCCGACCCCGCCGCCATGGTGCAACGAAACCCAGGTGGCCCCCGACGCGGTATTGAGAAGCGCATTCAACAGCGGCCAGTCCGAGACCGCATTAGATCCGTCCTTCATGGCTTCGGTTTCCCGGTTGGGGCTCGCCACCGAGCCTGAGTCGAGGTGATCGCGGCCGATCACCACCGGCGCCTTTAACTCGCCTTTCGCCACCATTTCATTAAACGCCAGGCCAAGGCGGTCGCGATCGCCGAGCCCAACCCAGCAAATCCGCGCCGGCAGCCCCTGAAAAGCAATGCGCTCACGCGCCATGTCGAGCCAGTTGTGAAGATGATGATTATCGGGCAACAGCTCCTTTACTTTTTCGTCCGTACGAAAAATATCTTCCGGATCGCCGGAGAGCGCCGCCCAGCGGAACGGACCGATCCCACGGCAAAATTGCGGGCGGATGTAAGCCGGTACGAATCCTGGAAAATCAAAGGCGCCTTCCAGCCCTTCCTCGAGCGCCATCTGGCGGATGTTGTTGCCGTAATCCATGGTCGGCACGCCCGCGTTCCAGAAATCAAGCATCGCCTGAACCTGAACTTTCATCGACGCGCGCGCGGCCTTTTCAACGGCTTTCGGATCGTTTTCACGCTTGTCGCGCCACTGGCTCAGCGTCCAGCCGATAGGCAGATACCCGTTGACGGGATCATGGGCGGAGGTCTGGTCCGTCACGATGTCGGGTTTGCAGGCCGGGTTGCTTTCCGCGCACTTAACAATTTCTGGAAAAATTTCGCCCGCATTGCCGAGAAGGCCGACCGATTTTGCTTCGCCGGCTTTCGTCCAGCGCTCGATCATGGCGAGCGCCTCATCCAGGGTTTCTGCTTTTTCATCGAGGTAACGCGTGCGCAGGCGAAAATCGATCGAATCCGGATTGCACTCCACCGCGAGACAACAGGCGCCGGCCATCACCGCAGCGAGCGGTTGCGCCCCGCCCATGCCGCCAAGCCCGCCGGTTAAAATCCAGCGCCCTTTCAGATCGCCGTCATAATGCCGCCGGCCCGCCTCGACGAAGGTTTCATACGTACCCTGAACGATGCCTTGCGTGCCGATATAGATCCACGATCCTGCTGTCATCTGGCCATACATCATCAGGCCCTTGCGATCGAGCTCGCTGAATTTTTCCCAGGTCGCCCAATGCGGCACCAGATTTGAATTCGCGATCAGGACGCGCGGCGCATCTTTATGCGTTTCAAAGACGCCAACCGGCTTTCCGGACTGCACTAACAGGGTCTGGTCCTCTCGCAACGTCTTCAGCGTTTCCGTAATGCGGTCAAAATCATTCCAGCTGCGCGCCGCGCGACCGATCCCGCCATAAACGACAAGCTCGTCGGGGTTTTCTGCAACCTCGCGGTCAAGATTATTATGCAGCATCCGGAACGGCGCTTCGGTCGTCCATGAGAGACAATTGAGGTCCGGTCCGGTCGGG
>JBCBSY010000549.1:0-1744 GCA_039818925.1 Pseudomonadota bacterium
CTCGGCTTCCTCGTGCTCGTTTGGGGTGCGTCCATGGGCGCTGGCCTGACGCCGGTAGTCTTCATCTTCCTGATCTATCTGTTGCACACCACGGGCGAGCTTTGCCTGTCGCCGGTGGGGCTGTCGGCAATGACCCGGCTATCGACGGCGCGCATGGTCGGTCTGATTATGGGCGCCTGGTTCCTGGCGTCTGGCGCCGGCAACTTCGCAGCAGGACTGATTGCTCAGGCGACAGCGGCGCAAGGGCCGAATGGCGAAAGTCTGGTGCTGGATGTGTACTCCAATGTGGGCTGGCTGGCGGTCTGGGTTGGGCTCGGTTTGATTGTCATCTCGCCGCTCATCAACTACCTCATGCACCTGAAAACGCTGGAAGATGATTCCCACGTGCTTGCGGGGGAGAGCGAGATCGGCGAGCCGATGGGCCCCGGCCCACGTCCGGAGCGAAAGGGAGAGCCCGCCGACTAGGCGCGGTCGCGACTTCACGAGTGAAACAAACGCACGGCGGTTCGACCGTCGGGCGTTTTTCTTTATAGTTGGCGGCGAAGGTCAGGAAAGCAGAACCACATGACGGACAGACTCACGAAAATTGTAACCCGCGGCGGCGATGGCGGGGAAACTTCGCTCGGGGACGGAACGCGCCTCGCCAAGGATGATCCGCGCGTTGCCCTGCTCGGCGATGTGGATGAACTGAACTCGTGGATCGGCGTTGTCCTCGCCCATATGCAGGATGACGCGCTGACGGATTTGCTCACTGGCGTTCAGCATGATCTGTTTGACCTTGGCGGGGCTTTGTGTTTTCCCGGCGCTGCGCTCTTGTCGGAGAAACATGTGGCGCGGCTTGACGATGCAGCAACGGCAATCAACGCCGACTTGCCGCCTTTAAAGGAATTCATTTTACCGGGCGGCGCGCCGGGGCTCAGCTTTTGTCACGTCGCGCGCACGGTTTGCCGTCGTGTGGAGCGGGCCATGGCGGCCTTTTTGCGTGATGCGCCGGAAGCGGCGGATGCGCTGCGCTATCTCAACCGGTTGTCGGATTTATTGTTCATCGCAGCGCGCGCGGAAGCAAAGCGCCTTGATGTTGCGGAAACGTATTGGCAAAAAGCCAAAAGTCTTTCCGTCTAAAACTCGCCAGAATCGAACGCGTTAAAAAGAAACCATGATGCTGCCAGGGCAAAACCCGCTGCGGCGAGCAAGGCTAAGCCCCAGACAACGTCGAAGAAAAACGCCGGCGCCGCCAGCATCAAACCGGTGACGCCGGCAATCGCCAGTTTTTCACCAGCGAAATCGGCAAGACCGTGTAACATTTGCGTCAGCACCCTCATGCCATGTCTCCTTTCGGGAGACTGATCATGGCTCGAAATAGTTGTTATTCTCTTTCCGAAACAGGGGGGCTTTTCAAGCAGGTCCGGATGCAGGCAAAACTTGCTGCGCGTCCTCTGCCATCAGGCCAAACACTGAACGAAGCAAGTCCTGGGTGATGACCTCTCTTGGCGCGCCGTCAGCAACCAGGCCGCCATCACTCAAAGCGACAATCCGTGTACAGTATTGTGCCGCAAGGGAAAGGTCGTGCAGTGCAGCGATAACGCTGCCGCCGTCCCGAGCCTTTCCCGAAAGAAGCCGCATGACTTCAAGCTGATGCTTTAGGTCCAGCGCTGCAACAGGTTCATCGGCCAGAAGAAGCGGGGTCTTGCCGGCAAGCGCCCGAGCAAGGTGAACGCGTGCAAGCTCTCCCCCCGAAAGCGTG
>JBCBSY010000550.1:0-1741 GCA_039818925.1 Pseudomonadota bacterium
ATCGCTATAATTAACGTAAAGTTGAGTGCGATGACCTGCGCCAGAGTTGCATCAAGCTGCGCGCGAAGCATGATGATCTGTTCGAGAATTTGACTTTCCGTCATTTGTGCGGCTCGAGCAAATTGCTGACTATGATCTTCGACACATTAATCTACAGGTGGTGTGATGACATAGGGCGATGTTGAGAACACCTCACCATCTTCTTCACGCAGCGACTGAGTCAGCCGCGCGACAATTCTGTCGCCTTGCGCTGCTCGGCTGGCGGCATAGTCCCGCGCGCGCCGGTCACACACCGGATAGCGCCGCTGGGCATTGCGATAGCCTCGGTTAAAGCGCTGCACCATAGCCTCGCTTTCGCTGGCTTGCGGCTCTTCGAGTTCGAGAAGCGTTTTCATGCGCTCGCGCCAGATGTCGCCCTCAAAGCGCGGCTCGCAGTTACGGCGAATATGATGAAGCTCGCCGAAAAGCTCTGCCAGTTCGGACAGGTCTTCCTGGCGCTGCTGGTAGCTTTCAAAATCCTGCGCCGCCGCCGGTGCGGATAACAAAACAAGCCCCGCCGTGGCGGCAAGCGCGGTAAGAGTAAAGCGGATCGTCATCACCAGTCCCTTCGCGCAAGAATATAGCCGGATTATGACGGACGGCGGAAGCCGCCGCGAAAGGCCGCGGCCCGGTCCAGCGCCTTGCGGGTCAAATCCCAGGAAAGCCGGTTTTGCGCCTCTTTAAAGCTTACAAATTCCGCCGCATCGGCGTCGTCACCGGCCAGAGGCTCGCCGGAGACCCATTCCGCCACATAGTCGATCATCAGATAATGCCGGTCGCCGTCAGCCTGCGGCAGGCTTTCGAAGACATCGAGCAGGCCCAGCACATTGATCTCGATTTGCGTCTCCTCACGCACTTCGCGGGCGACGGCATCGGCCAGGGCTTCGCCGAATTGCACTTTGCCGCCGGGGATTGACCAATGCCCTTTCAGGGGCTCGCGCCCGCGCCGGACCAGCAACACCTCATCGCCGCGGAAAACCACGGCGCCGACGCTGGGGAAGATTTTTTCACGCTCGCCCATGAATCGCGTTTACCTTTAAAAATATGTGTGGACGCTTTTACTTGAAATCGGCGCCGGCGGAAGTCGCGGCGCTTTTCGGTCTCGATGTGCGGGATAATTTTCCGCCGCGCTATAATATCTGTCCGACCCAGCCCGTCGCCGCCATTCGCCAGAATGAGCGGCGCCAGCGTGAATATGCCCTGATGCGCTGGGGCTTTGTTCCAAGCTGGGCGAAGGGAGAGTTTCTCGACAAGCTGGCGAAACGCCCGATGATCAATGCGCGCAGCGAGACGGTGCTGGAAAAGGCGAGCTTTCGCTCCGCCTTTAAGCGGCGGCGATGCCTGATCCCGGCGGACGGGTTTTATGAATGGAAAGCCGCCGGGGAGACGAATTCCGCCCGCCAGCCTTTTGCGATCCATCGCGCTGACGAGGCGCTCTTTGCTTTTGGCGGGGTCTGGGAAACGGCAGTGGATCCGGATGGTGGGGAAATCGACACTTTGGCGATCCTGACGACGGCGGCAGGGCCGGACCTTCATCACGTTCATCATCGCGAGCCGGTGGTGATCGCACCCGATCATTTCGGATTGTGGCTAGAAGCTGACGAGCGCGATTCGGATATGATCGCGGAGCTTTTGCATCCGGCCGCGCCGGGCGATTGGGCGTTGCGCCCGGTCTCGACCGACGTCAATTCCGTCCGCAATG
>JBCBSY010000551.1:0-1738 GCA_039818925.1 Pseudomonadota bacterium
CGATTTTCATCGTTACGCTCCTTTTTTGAGTTTGAGGCCAGCAAACCATTCGCGGGCCTTTGTTGATGATCAACCTAAAATTATCTTCAGGAGCCGGATCAAAAAGAAATTTCCGGTGGGCCTGAAGGCCCATTCCATCGCGAAGCAAATTTCTTTTACGTTGCCGCCGCCGCAATTACGCCAACGGTGCGGACGGCAATGACCAGCCCCTCAAGATAATTTTTGAACGGCGCTCCATCAACAAAGGCCCGCGAATGGTTTGCTGGCCTCAAACTCAAAAAAGGAGCGTAACGATGAAAATCGGACACTTTATAAAAAACGAAGACGGTCACTTTGAGGGCCGTATTGAAACTCTGAACCTGACCGCTGATGTCAAATTCGCGCCAGTAATCGACAAGACCAATGACAAGATGCCGGATTTCCGGATTGTCTCTGCCGATACGGAAAGCGAATGCGGCGCCGGATGGCATGAGCTATCCCGCAATAACAAGCCGTATATCTCGGTCAAAATAGATGACCCGACCTTCGCGTCCCCGGTCTGGGCGGCGCTGACGCGCGATGATAACGGCGAGTTCAGTCTCTACTGGGACCGGCCAAAGCCGAAATCCAGTGCGCCTGAATCCCAGGCACAGGAAACGCTGTGATCGGACATTCAATCGGCGGAGCAAAATCGCTCCGCCATTTTTTCAATCCAATTTTGTAAAGGAGTAAGAACAATGGGTATGGACGTATTTGGACATAGCGGAAATTATTTCAGAGCCAATATCTGGAGCTGGCGCGCGATTATCGATGTTATGGAGCAATCCGGGATCGAAGTGCCTGGAGACTGGAGCTTTAATGATGGCGCGGGAAGCGACGATCCTAACGAATGCCAGAATATGGCGGACAGCATCGACACCTTCTTGAACCGAAATCGAGACGAGTCGTTTTCTGTTGAATCTTCCCGCGGTCTCGCGGTCGATGAAAATGGCAGATTTGTTCCCGCTGGTACGGAGGGCGCAGTTTCTCCCTACTGCGTCTATCGCGATCACCTGATCGAGTTTGTCGCCTTCTTGCGAGAATGCGACGGATTTGAAATTTGCTAGTCGATCAAGACCGAACGAAAAACGGCGGCGCATTTCGTGCCGCCGTTTTCTTATGTCGCATCCATCGGAAGCTGATCTTCGCCGCATAAAAGATGCGCGCCGTGTTTGGCCCAGGCGTTAAGGCCGCAGGCCGGGCAGGAATATTTGACGCGCTTTCCGGCTTTAGGACTCGGCGTGGCTGGCCTCTTTCCAATTGCGCCCGATAACGCGCCGCCTTTGGTCAGCGCCAAGGGGACGGTTGAGGTCTGCGCCGGCGCATCATCGCGCCATTCAATTTTAAACCCCTTGCCGGTCAGTTCCTTGCATGCGCGGGCAAAGGCACCGCCTTCGATAATGTAATGCGTCATCTGATCGCCGAGCTCGTTGCCGCCCGGCGCGCCGGTGTGAGAAGGCTGCAGGCCGATGGATTTCATCTTATCGGCCCACTGGCGGTTATGATAACGCCCGCGTCCTGATGTTCCAAAATGATGCTGCCAAAGGTGCACCATTTCATGAACCAGTGTTGAAAGGCTTTCTTCAAGGCTGCGAGATTTGAAGTGAACGGGATTGAGGGCAATCTCATCACAAGGCGTTCCGTCATCGCGTACAAAGCGTTTGCGGCAAAAATACCCGAAAGTCCGCCCTTTTCGCTGCAGCGTGATCAGGCAGTTTGG
>JBCBSY010000552.1:0-1730 GCA_039818925.1 Pseudomonadota bacterium
TTCCTAAATGAATATTGTTCCAGTCAATCGTAAAGCGTTTGTCGAGTTCTTGAAAAATGATTGCTCGCAATTCGAACAACAGCCATGCAGCGTCCGTGATTTAGTGAAGGCAGCTCATACAAGAAAATGGAAAGGGACTCCTAGAATTCCCCGTTCACTTTCTGTGCGTGCAACAATTTACGCAATAAGTACAATACAATTTTTATTTCTGACCATTTTATCAGCGATCGCTATCATAGTTTTAGTTTTTGAAATTTTTACCTAAACTGCATTTCTCGTAGAGAGTTTTTTCCTTAACTACTGCTCCACCCAATAAAGCGCATCCGTATTATACCCCATGCCTTGCAAATCGCGCAGGGCCGCGTCGCGCAAATCATCCGGGATCGTCGGTGTGCGTGCTAAAATCCACAGATAACGCCCGGACGGCTCACCGACCATCGCCAGCGAATAATCCTCGGTGAGGCCGATCACCCAATAGTCGCCCCAGAACGGACCGAAGAAACTGACTTCCAGTTTCGCATTGGTTTCTTCATCGACGATCCGCGCGCGGCCTTTCGCGACTTCCTTTTTGCCGTCCGGCGCGCCCTTGCGGCAGGTGTTGACGACAGCGATCAGCCCGTCATCGCGGCGGGCATATTCGGCGGTGACGCCTTCACAGTTTTTTTCAAACTGGTTGGGAAAGCGCGCAATTTCGTACCACTTGCCGAGATAGCGTTCCGTGTCGACGAAATCGACCGTAGTCAGCGGCGCCGCGTCATCGCGGTTCACCGGCGGGCTGGCGCAGGCGGCGACGGCGAACAGGGCTAGAAAGGCGATGGCGCGCATGAGGAGGCTCCTGTTTGACGGAGTGTCTTTGCATTTACGCATGGCAACAGCAACCGGACGGGAATGGTTCACGTACTGCATGACCGGCTTAAGGTCTTAACACGTAAAACCTTTACAGCTCTGGATCCCGGCTTTCGCCGGGATGATCGGAAATGCAGGGAACAGGGTGAAATGTCTAATTCAGCTTGTCGCGCAGGCCCGCAATCGCCTTGTCGATGAAAGGGCCTTGGGCGCCGGCGTCCATCCGGTCACGGATGATGACCCGCGCCGCCTCGACCGCCAGATCGGCGGTCTGCGCGCGCACTTCCGACAGCGCCTGCTCCTCGGCGCGGGCGATCTTGTCTTCCGCAGCCTTGATGCGCCGGTCGGTCTGGTCCTCAATCTTTTTGCGCGCCTCCACTGTCATGCGTTCAGCGTCCTTGCGGGCCTGTTCGATAATGCCGGCGGCTTCTTCTTCGGCCTCGCGCTGGCGGCGTTGATAGCTGGCCAGCAATTCCTGCGCTTCCTCGCGCAGCTTGCGCGCCTCGTTCAGCTCATCGGCGATTTTCTGCGCCCGCTTGTCGAGTCCGGTAATCACCGTCTTGTGCACGCCGAACCGGGCGAGCAAGGCGATCACGATGACAAACGCAATCAACACATAAAGCGCCGTGTCCTGAAGAATGCCGCCCGAGCCATATTCGGCGGCGTCAGCGGCCCCGTCGGCGGCGGCGAGCGCAATGGCGGCGATCGAGATCATGGTCGTTTCCTTTTAGGCGCTGGCGGACGCGATGGCTTTGGAGACCGCATCGTCGGTTGGCGCCTCGTCGATCAGGGTTTCAACCACGGCGCGGGTGGTTTCGGCGGCGGCCTCACGCACCATGGCCGCAGCGTCCGCCATCAACTATTCAAAAGAACGCACGAGCGTC
>JBCBSY010000553.1:0-1729 GCA_039818925.1 Pseudomonadota bacterium
CGCCTCCGTTTCCGGTCTTGGCGGTTGCCCCTACGCCAAGGGCGCGTCAGGCAATGTGGCGAGCGAAGACGTCGTGTACTCGCTGCACCGCTCCGGATTTGCGACCGGCGTCGATCTTGATGCGCTGATCCACGCCAGCCGATGGATTTCAGACAAACTTGGCCGCCGCCCCGGCTCAAAAGTCACCCTGGCGCGCATGGGCGCTTGAGGCTTGCAGGCTCAGGCCGCTTTCCTTGTCCGGCTGATCTCTTGAGCCATCGCCTCCACATGACGCAAATCCGTACCGCAGCAGCCGCCAAAGATGGTCAGTGACGGCGCCAGCTCGAGCAACGCCCTGTTCTCCCGGCTAAGTTCTAACGGATCGCCGTCATCCAGCGTTTCAGCGTTATCGAGCTCCGCATGCGAACATTTTGAAGCGTTGGCGCGTATGCCGCGTAAACGCGACATCCATACGCCGCCTTCACGAAGCACGGCCTCGAAATGCGTCGGGTGCGCGCAATTGATCATGTAGTAAGCCGGTGGTCGGCGCGCCTCGAAGTCGGTTTCCATAATCGCCTCCCCCAGCGGTTGACCGGTCGGCAGCAAGCCATCCGTTTCCACCGTAAAGGAGACAACACACGGCATCTGCGCCTCAGCCGCCGCATTCACAAAACCGATGGCCTCGGGTGAATTGGTCATGGTCATTGCTGTGATGAGATCCGCGGCTGTGTCGGCAAACACCTCGGCCTGAAACGCATGATAATCTTGCGCTTGTTTCGCCGTCATCATCACGCCGGGGTCATAGCCATCGCCGCGCGGACCGACATTGCCGGAAATCACGAAAGGATTTTCCAGCTTCGCCTCTTCGCGAACATCCTCGACCAGTGCGATGGCGTCGCGGTTCGCCGCTATCAGCGCCGCCCGATCATAACCAATCCGGTCGCCCCAATCGGGGCTCGCCCGCCATGTGGCGCTTTCAAAAATAAAGCCGAGACCATGGCGCTTGGCGAGCAGCGCGTGGGTCAGGCAGTAATCACGCATCGCTGCACGGCCTTTTTCGTTTCGCAGCAGGGTGAACGATGCAAGGCAGGGAAGATCAAATCCCTTGTTAAATAAAAGATCCGTCTCCATCCCGCTGTCGGTCAGGAAGACATCACGATGGAGTTGCGGCAGGTTGTTTCTGTAACGCGACATAAGACTTGTCCTTTCTGGCGAGCCAGAGGGCATAGGCTTAGGCGTCTGCAGCCTTTACTGGCGAACGGACGCAATCGCCCCTGACTTTCGTCAGGGCGTTAACGATTGATAGGTTCACGCAATCAGCGCCGGCGCGCCATAATCCGGCCTTGCGGGGGCGCTAGGGTTTGAATATTGCTAGTCACCAGTAATGATCAGCCGATGGTATGATTCGCGTGAAAGTACGGGGAGCGTTATGAAAAACTGGCTTGCAGGCTTGGGGGCGATGTTTGCCGTCTTTTCAAACGCCGCCGCCGACCCCGCCGATTTCGAGCGCTGGGTGGAAGGGTTCCGGGCCGAGGCGGCGGCTGCGGGAATCTCGGATGCGGTGCTGGATGAAGCGCTTGTCGGCCTTTCCATCAATCCGCGGGTCTATGCGTTAAACGACAACCAGCCGGAATTCTCGCGCGGGATATGGGACTACCTTGACAGCGCCGTTTCAACGACGCGCATCGAAAACGGCCGAACGAAATATCTTGAAAACCAGAGCCTGCTGACGCTGATCGAAAACGCCTAT
>JBCBSY010000554.1:0-1723 GCA_039818925.1 Pseudomonadota bacterium
GTCGCCTGTGGAAAACGTTGGTTTGATGAACTCTGCGCCGCCAAAGAGCTCGATCCCAAGCAGCAATTTCATCAATTGCGGGAAGATTGCTTCGCCGGCCAACTAAAACCTCCTTTTAACCATGAAGCTCGACAAGAAGCGGGCCTTCCCCGGTCATTTTATGAACCGAATGGAAACGAAAAGCCGGCTATATAGAAATCTATGGTAAAGACCGTGGAAAATTTCGTTATACCATCACATGACTCTTGCGTAACGCGCGGTTTTGCGCTGCAATGGCGTCAGGGTGGGTTCTGTAGCGTGGGTTCGCGCTTGCAAGGGGCGTTTTTTAAATGAGCCGTCGTTCCGGCAACTTCAGGCGCGTACTCAGCCGTATCTTCAAAGAACGGCAAATTTATCATCGAAGCGACGGTGTCGTTCACTTCATTTCGATGTCGTCCAAGACGCAGATTGCACTCGCGACGATTATTGGCGCGGCGCTTCTCTGGGTCGCATATGCGTCCGTCAACGTTGTTTTTAAAGAACAAATCATTGTCGCCAAAGATCGCGACAGCCGAATCATGGAGACGACGTACACCAAGCGTCTCCACGACGCGCAGCGCGCCTATGACGATGTCAGCGAACTAAACCAGATCATCAAAGAGAATTTCGACGAAACGCTGGCGGACATTTCCGCCCGTCATCAGCTCTTGCAAAATATTGTTGAGCGCAAGGCCGCGATTAACCAGGGCCTCGACGCCCTCGCCCAGGGTCTTTCCGAGGCAGGCGGACCGAACGGACAACGCCCGAGCAACGGCAACCGTGTCATGATTGATGTTGCGCCTGGCGAACCTACGCCGCGCCAGTCGCGAATGTCCGCTGCGCGCAAAATCGGCGCATCACAGTCTTTGGAACAACAATCGTCTCGAAACGGCGCGGCCACAAACGCAATCCGGGCAATGAACGACGCGGCCAGCGATCTTTACAAAGAACAGATGCTGCTGCTGGCTGCTCTTGAGGAAAAAGTGGCCGCCAAGAACGAACACTTCGCCATGGTTCTGGAAAGCACGGGCGTTCCGGTGGAAGCGATGATCACACCGGCCAAGATTTCAAACACCATGCTCGCTCAGGGCGGCCCCTTCATCGACTTGAATGCGGGCGGAGAAATGGCGGCTGCCTTCTATCAGCGCGCTAATCGCGCGGCGGCGGCGGTGGACGAACTGGCGGCTTTGCATAAGGCGCTTCAAAACGTACCGTTATCATCGCCGCTCGTGGTGAGCCGCCGCTTCACTAGCGGCTTTGGCATTCGCCGGGATCCGATCAACGGTAAATATTCTCGCCACAACGGCATCGATTTCGCCGCCCCTTGGGCTTCGCCGGTCACGGCGACAGCCGACGGCGTCGTCCATTTCGCCGGCACACGCTCAGGTTTTGGACGAGTGGTTGAAATCAACCACGGCAACGGGTTCATTACGCGCTTCGCGCATTTGAACCGCATTTCTGTGAAGACGGGGCAGAAAGTAACGCTTCACAACAAAATTGGGGAACTCGGATCGAGCGGACGCTCAACCGGACCGCATGTTCATTACGAAGTGCTGTATAAGGGCAAGCCGCTCAATCCCCGCCGTTTTATCGAGGCAGGTAGATATGTTTTCGAAAGCTAAGTCGGGTAAGACAAACGACACAAAATCCATGCATAATGCGTCGCAAGACACCCCTGCGCCGCAGACCAATATGCAAGCAACGC
>JBCBSY010000555.1:0-1718 GCA_039818925.1 Pseudomonadota bacterium
CGCTGAACAGTTTTGTCAGCATGTAAACGCAGAGCATCATTGCGGTAATGACAAGGATGCGCGTCAGCATATTCCACGCACGCTTCACAGCGCAAACACCGCAATCCGATGTTGCAGGTTGTTTAAGTATCCGCGTGGATTCCAGCCAGGCTGTGTTGCGGGTTGCATGTGGCCGCGATCATCCGTCGCGCGCGCCCAGACTTCGTAATAGCCCGCTTGCGGCAGCCGCAGCGTGCTGCGCCAATGCTGCCACGCATAGCGATTGACCGGCGCCGTTAGCTTGGTGCGCGTCCATGTGGCGCCAAAGTCGATGGACACATCCATTTGCGCAACCTGATGATCGCCGGCCCAGGCGTGCCCGCGCACCTCGAACGCATCGCCGGCATTCACCCGCGCGCCCGTTTGCGGCGTCGTGATAATGGATTTTACGGGCATCGACCGGATCACCTGCATGTCCTCGTCAGGGACCTCTGCCCCCGGGGCGACGGGATATTTCGGCACGCGGTAGGACTGCCCCGTCATTTTTGCGCCGTCATGTTCACGATCGCGGATGGTGATGGCGGTTAGCCATTTCTGGGAGCATGATCCGGGCCAGCCCGGCGCAATTACCCTCAAAGGATGGCCATTCAGCAGCGGTATGTCTGCGTCGTTCATCTGGTAGGCAATGATCGTGTGCGGCTCTATCGCCTTTTCGATGGGCACCCCGCGCGATATCGCCTGCTTGTACGGGTCGCCTGAGAGATGCGGGTCCGCACTGTAGTGGGCTGTGTAAAGAGCTGATGATTTAAGGCCGGCGCGGTTCAAAACATCACGCAAGCGCACGCCCGTCCACCGCGCGCAGGAAACTGCGCCAAACGTCCATTGATTGCCGCGAGCGGGCGGTGTCATGAACTTCCGGCCATTGCCGCCGCACTCAATCTGCAATTGAAGCGTGACAGGATCGAAACCCCGCCGGAGATCGTCAAGGGAAAGATTGAGCGGTGTTTTGACCTCGCCATCGATGCTGAGCCGCCAGTTGGCGATGTCGTCATCATTGAATTGCGGCGTTTGTCCGTTATTGCGTACGAACATGCGCGCCGCGCTGGTGACGGCTTCATCCAGCAGATGCACCGGCGTTTCTGCGTTCAAGGGCCGTTCCCCCAGAATCGTAAGACCGGATTTTCCGGGGATGACGCCTTCTTGGGCGAGCGCGATGGGCGTTACGCCGCGCGGCAGAAATGGCGCAAAAGGAATTGGCGCGCCAAGGGTGGCGCTGAACGCCGCAGCGCCGGCGCCGCCGAGCATGGTGCGGCGCGAGAGAGTATTTTGGGAACGGCTCATGAAAATCGCTCCAGACTTATTCAGTTTAGAGCGATTTCTTTGCACTTGCGACCGGGAACATGCAGCAGGTTAAAGTTGCGCCATTGACGGCCGGGCTTTTTTTCCGCCCGCCCAGGCGTCTTTGAACAGTGCCGTCGCATATTTGGCGGCGTTCTTGTCGCCCTGTTGCTTATAGGTCTCTGCAAGACCGTAAAGCACCCAGGCATTGTTTGGCGACTCCGACAGGGTTTCGATAAAGAGCTGTTCAGCGCGTTCGGTTTGCCCCGCCTGCAGCACCATCGCCGCTAGCGTTTTTTTCGACGGATAGTACCAGTAAGGCGGCTCGGTATAGGCGAGCTCTTTTTGTATCGCCACGGCCTCTTCCATCGCTTCAATGGCGGTGGCCAGATCACCTTGCG
>JBCBSY010000556.1:0-1711 GCA_039818925.1 Pseudomonadota bacterium
TTTCCCATCAACGCCGCACGATAAGAGGTGGGCGTAAAAAAGGTGCTGGTTTTCAGATCAAGCTCTTCCGGCAGCGCTGACTTCCACAGGTTGAGGTTTTCTTTCAGTTGCTCCGGTATTTCCAGCTCATGACGCGCCGCCTTCCAGAACGGCGTGTCTCCCCGGTTGCTGATGCAAAACAGAAGGGAAATAAAGTTGACGATTTCCTCATACAGCCCGTCAATCAAGCCGTTGTAACGGTCCGTCACAGCCGGGTTGAAATCCATATCCGGGAAATAACGCACCAGCCATTGTAGCGCCACCTGAACGGAATAGATCGCTGTCGCCTCCAAAGGCTCGACAAAGCCGCTTGAAAGGCCGAGCGCAAGGCAATTCTTGACCCATGATCGCCGCACCTTGCCAATGCGCATACGGATGATACGCGGCTCGATCTCCTCCGGGGCTCCAGTGAATTCTTTTAGCTCAGCGATTGCTTCATCATCGCTCAGGAACTTGCTTGAAAAAATATAGCCTGTTCCAACACGATTGAAGAGCGGCACCCGGAAGGACCATCCGGCCTTTAGCGCTGTTGCGCGAGACGCTGGCTCCAGCTGTGTTGGATCATTGTGCGGCAACTGCATGACCGCCGCCCGGTCATTCGGCATATACTTTTCATAAGACTCGAACGGTTCGCCCAGAACCTTGCCGATGATAATGCTTGCAAAACCGGTTGCATCAATCACGAATTCAATGGGGTGTTCGCCGTTTTCCTTTAATGAGAGCGCTTCAACAAATCCACGCTCATCAAGCTTCACGTCAACGACATTGTCGAGTATCTGGCGAATGCCGAGCTTCTTTCCGTGATCTTGCAATATTTTCGCAAGCTCCAATGCGTCCATATGATAGGAATACGGAATTTCTGATTGATAATCCTGCGCATTGAGAGGCCGCGGTCCCTTACAGGCGCGGATCAGCGCGGGACACACGGAAACCGCTTCAGTATAGTCTTCCTTGATCGGGTCGCCGCCCTTTTCCATTGCATATTGTGCAAACATGTAGGCCGGATTGACCCCGTGAATATCGCTTTGAGAAAAGAACGGGTTGATCCAGGAAACAGGATTGCCGTCTTCGTCAAAATCCCAATTGGCGAACAGGCCGCCTAATTTGAACGTCGCATTGCAGCGTTTGACGAAATCGCGTTCAGGCACGCCAATCAATCGGAGGAGATCCGCCATGGGCCGGGCGGTGGATTCGCCAACGCCAATAATGCCGATATTCGGGCTTTCAATTACCGTTATCGACATCTCGCCGCTGGCGATCTTGCGGCCAAAATAGCGCGCCAGATAACAGGCGGTGATCCAGCCGGACGTGCCGCCGCCGACAATGGTGATGTTTTTAATCTGGTCCGTCATGGGCGCTCCCTCCCCCGCCCTTTTTGGGCTCTCGCGCCTATAAGGGTCAAGGCTGGCGTGATGGCCCGCCTTTAAAGCCTTGAAATTTAATCATGCGAAGGCATAAGGGTCGGAAAATCACATGCTTTTCAATTAGGATGAGGACCCCATGGCCGGGCACAGCAAATGGGCGAATATTCAACACCGCAAAGGCCGTCAGGACGCCAAGCGGTCAAAAATGTTCTCCAAACTCTCAAAAGAAATCACCGTCGCCGCAAAAATGGGCGCGCCCGATCCGGAGTTTAATCCCCGCCTTCGCCTTGCCATCCAGGCAGCGAAAG
>JBCBSY010000557.1:0-1708 GCA_039818925.1 Pseudomonadota bacterium
GGAAGCAGTAAAACCGCACGGTCTTTCCAAAAGCGACGCCGAACAATGCAAAAACTTCTGGGCGCTAGGTGCTGTGTTGTGGATGTTCGGGCGTGAGCGTCAGCCGATTATTGACTGGGCGCACAAGAAGTTTGCGAAGAAGGCGCCGGAAATTTTGACTGGCAACCTTGCCGCGCTCGACGCCGGTCACGCTTATGGGGAAACAGCGGAGCTTTCAGCCGAGATCCCGCAGTTTTCCATCGGAGAAGCGCCGATGGAAGCGGGAACCTACCGGTCAATTACAGGTGCAGAGGCTCTGTCGCTCGGTCTCGCCGCAGCGGGTGAACTGGCTGACCGGCAGATCGTGTTTTGTGGCTACCCCATCACACCGGCCTCTTCCATTCTTCACCATCTCTCACGGCTGGGCGAATTGGGCGTCGCGACGTTTCAAGCCGAGGATGAAATCGCCGCCTGCTGCGCCGCGATCGGCGCCTCTTATGGCGGCGCCATCGGCGTAACATCGTCATCGGGGCCCGGCATCGCGCTCAAGACCGAAGCCATCGGCCTCGGCATGGCGGTTGAATTGCCGCTCGTCATCGTCAATTCGCAACGCGGCGGCCCGTCAACGGGCCTGCCGACCAAAACTGAACAATCGGATCTTTATCAGGCCGTCTACGGACGCAACGCCGACGCCCCGCTTCCCGTCATCGCCGCCGCGGGTCCCGGCGACTGCTTCGACGCCGCGATCGAGGCGACGCGCGTCGCCATCCGCCACATGACCCCGGTTTTTCTGTTGACCGACGGTTATATCGCCAACGCCGCCGGCCCGTGGGCTTTGCCGGACATGAACGAATACCAGCCTATCCTGTCGAATGCGCCGCCCGAACCGGTTGACGATCCGGACGCGTTGAAACGTGAAATCTGGCATCGCGACCCCACAAGTTACGGCCGTCCGTGGATAAAACCTGGGACAAAGGGACTGACTCACCGCATCGGCGGGCTCGAAAAAGACATCGAAACCGGCGACATCTCCTACGATGCTGCAAACCACGAGGCGATGACGGCGTTGCGCGCCGCAAAGGTCGAAAGCGTCGCAAAATTCATCCCCGAGCAGATGGTCGAACAGGGTGACGATCACGGCCCCCTCGCCGTGGTCGGATGGGGCTCCACCCATGGCGTCATCTGGCGCGCAGTCGAGGTTGCGCGCGAGCAGGGACTCAATGTTTCACAGATTCACCTGCGTTGGCTCAATCCGTTTCCGGAGAATCTCGACGCCCTGTTGCGGCGTTATCAGCATATTCTGCTGCCAGAAATGAACATGGGCCAGTGCGCGACGCTAATCCGCGACCGGTTTGAGATTTATGTGAACTCCATGCCGCAGGTCTCAGGCCAGCCATTCAAAATCGCCCAAATCGTCGAAGCGATCCGCCAGCATTATCCACACGCGAAGAAGATAGTGAAGGCGGCGGAGTAATGAATTTTCTGTTTAAGACCCCCAACCCCGGCTTCGCCGGTGCTTCCCCCGCAGGCGGGGGAAGAGCGATGACGCGGAGCAGGCAGTGCTTTTCCTTCCCCGTTCACGGGGGCGGTGTCGCCGAAAGCGACGGAGGGGGTAGGAATTCCGTGCAAGGAATAGAATTATGAACAAACCCCTCACCGCAAAAGACTTCGCTACCGATCAGGAGGTCCGCTGGTGCCCCGGCTGCGGCGATTACGCAATCTTGAAATG
>JBCBSY010000558.1:0-1707 GCA_039818925.1 Pseudomonadota bacterium
TTAAATGATTGCGCGGTGTCCATTACAAATCTCCATTCTCAAGTGTTTCTGCTTTCAATAGTAAGACGTCTGAGGCGCCCCGTTTGTGACGCGGGCTTGCGAAAAATATATGGGCCGGAAAAAATGGCGCTTATTGGCTTGATTTGACGATAACCGGTCATCTATCCGCACCGCAGGTAGACGCCGCGCGAGACAGAAATCCACCTCGCTGCAACAGTAGTGACGCCAAAAACGTTAATGCTCCGCTGCCCGCCATCACAAACGCCATCGGCAATGCGCTGGAGGCGTCAAAGACGCTCACCAGAAAACTCGCGATTGCGCCTGCGCCGAACTGAAACGCACCGTTCACGGCCGCGACGGAACCGTTGATATCTGGGCGCACGGAAAGCGCGATAATCAGGGCATTGGTTTCAACGAAGGCGAGTGCAAAAAAGAACACAATCACAAACGTGATGACGACAAACAAATTTGACCCTGTTATTGCGGCGAAAAAAATTGCGCCTCCGGCCGCCAGCATCCCGCCAGCGCCGGCGACGACACGCTTCACAGGGTTGCGCTGCAAGCTCAGTCGCCCGTTAACGACATTTGCGACGATCATCGCGGCCGCGTTCAACGCAAAAAGATAGCCAAAATTCTCCGCCGCAATGCCGAAGTAAGAAATATAGACATATGGAGCCCCGGCGACAAAAGCGAACAATCCGCCGAAGGCGAATCCGCTCGTCAGGATCGACAAGCAGACGCGAGGCTCCGCGAAGACGGCTCGATAGTGCGAAAATATGCGGAGCGGTTTCGGAGTTTTGACCGTAACACGATTTTCTTCGATGAGAGCAAGCGTGCTCAACAACACGGCTGCGCCAATTACTGCGATAAGACCGAATATTGCGCGCCAGTTTGTGAAAAGGAGAACGTAACCGCCGATTACAGGCGCAATGATTGGCGCGATAACGATGACTGCCATCATATATGAAATGACCTGCGGGCTGTCGCGCGGACCGAACTGATCCCGAACAATTGGAAAAACGGCGACAGACCCGGCGCCGCCAATCGCTTGCATGAAACGCCAGAAGTAAAACTCATCAAGCGTTTTAGACGCGCCGAGCAAGAGTGATGCGACAACAAAAAGCGCTATTCCGCTGATAAGGACACGGCGGCGGCCATAGGCGTCGGCGATCGGACCCAACACGATTTGCCCGATCGCGGAACCAACCAGATAAATCGCAACGGTAGCTTCTATTTCGTCAATTCCGGTCCCAAAGCCAGCGGAAATTGCTGGAAAGGCCGGCAGGTACAAATCAATGGCAAATGGCGCCAGCATGGCGGAGGCGCTGAGGACAATAATATAGGCAAACCGTAGATGCATTTTTTCGCCGTGACTGGACACGCCGAATGAATTTTCGACGCTCTTGGCTATGACGAATTCATACAGTCAGTTGTGACGCGAGATGCGATTTCGGGACCGTTCGGGATGCGCGACGGCTCAGTGAAACAGGCGTAGACTATAACTATTCGCTGAAAAGCGCTTTTAGGAAAAAGGAGCCGCCTTCTGCGATGCGAACGTGACAGCAGCCCGAAAAGCGCTCAAGCCAAACTGCTTAAGCCTCGGATCGGGCTTGCGCGCCCTGCTCATACGTCCAGCCGACAATCTCGGGGATCACCGCATCGAATGCCTGATCGAAGGCCCGGTACACCTCTGCCGGCTGCTGCGAT
>JBCBSY010000559.1:0-1704 GCA_039818925.1 Pseudomonadota bacterium
CTTTTGGTCGAGAGCATGCGAAAGATTCAGAGTATCCGGATTTGAAGGAGTTCTGGCATGTAGGCCGCGAGTTTGAAGAAGGCTCGCCGCTTGAAAAAATCTATCCCGCAAATCTGTGGCCGGAGAACCCGGACGGATTTCGCGCGACATTTCTGGAGCTCTTTAACGCGCTTGAAGAAGCCGGGCTCATTATGCTGGAAGCACTTGCTCCGTCGCTCGGCGTGCCGCAAGATTTTTTCCGCAAAATGGCGACGGATGGAAATTCTATCCTGCGGCTCCTCCATTACCCTCCTGTTCCCGAAGGCGCTAATCCTAATTCAATTCGCGCCGCCGCCCACGAGGATATTAATCTAATCACTATTCTTGTTGCGGCGAACGGCGCCGGTCTTCAATTGCTTGATCGCGACGGAAAGTGGCTGCCGGTTGAGACGGACCCGGACAATCTGATTGTCGATGCTGGCGACATGCTGGCGCGGGTTTGCAATGATGTGATTCCGGCAACCACCCATCGTGTTGTGAACCCGGAAGGCGGCCCCAATGTTTCGCGGTACTCCATGCCCTTCTTCATGCACCCTCATTCCGATGCGCTTTTGTCATGTATTGAAAGCTGCAAAGGTGACGGCGCCAAATATCCAGACATTACTGCGGATGCGTTTTTGAAACAGCGGCTTCAGGAAATCGGGCTTGCCGGATAGCGAATTGTATATCAGGCACGCGGATGTATCGGATATTCCGGCGATGCAAGCGCTGGAACGCGATGCAGCGGAACTCTTTCGTAGCGTTGCTTATGATTTTTGCGCTGATGGTTCGGTTTTAGATCGTGAAGCGCACGAGTTTGCGCTCCGGTCCGGCGCAGTGTTCCTCGCAGAGATTGATAACCAGCCCGCTGGCTTCATTGTTCTTTTGCGCATGGATGGTTTCGCGCACATTCGCGAGGTCTCGGTCTCCCGCAAGTTTCAGAAACGTGGCCTCGGGCGCGCGTTGATTGCCAAGGGTGAGGATTGGGCGCGATCCCAAAATTTCTCTGCAATTACACTGACGACGTTTCGAGATATTCCTTGGAATGCGCCTTTCTATCGCTCGATTGGCTTTTGCGATCACCGCCCGGGCGCGGATGAACCGGAACTTTCTGCAATTCTTAAGGACGAGGGCGCGCCGACTGAAGATAACAAGCCGCGGATCGCCATGAAGAAACCACTTTAGTCGCCAATCCCCTCACAGTGCCAGCAGAGTTCCATCATGCCCGCCCCAATCGGGCTTCCCTGAGGAATATCGGCTTGCGGCGCTGAAGCGGGCGCTGGCGCCGCCGGGCGGTTTAAGTGAGCTTCGATTCGTCCCCGAAGCCAGGCATTGTGCGTGCGAACCTCTTGCGCGCTAAACAGCGATGGCTCGAGCCGATTTGAAATCCCGCGCAGTTTTGCATCGGTTTTTGCTCGCACAACCGGGCTTGCATTTTCATTTAGCGACAGTTCGATTAGAGAAGACACGAAACGGTCCTGTATGACCTGTGCCAGCGGCATTTGATCGGGCGAAGAAACCGCAGCAAAGACGGCGTTATCGAGAGCATTCAAGAGACCATTAAAATTGAGGCGGCTGGCGTCGCGACGGTGCTGTTCAACGAGCCGCGCCGCGCGCGAGGGATGCAAAAGCGCGCGCAGGGTAATGCTCGCGGCCGCGTCAGCGGCGCTTGCAAGGTCGAACATC
>JBCBSY010000560.1:0-1704 GCA_039818925.1 Pseudomonadota bacterium
ATTCATTTTCACCCGACCGACAGAAGACAGGTCATAGCGTTCCGGATCAAAGAACAGCGAATAGAAAAGACCTTCCGCTGTTTCGAGCGTCGGCGGCTCGCCCGGGCGCATGACGCGATAGATATCGATCAGCGCCATTTCGCGATTGCGGTTCTTGTCTGCATTCAGCGAGTTGCGAACATAGGCGCCAATATTCACGTGATCGACGTCGATCGTATCAAAGGCGTTGATGCCGATCTCTTCAAAAGTTTCCAGATGCTCGGCCGTGATTTCTTCGCCGGCTTCTGCGTAAATCTCGCCATTGTCGAAATTAACGAGATCAGAGGCGTAGTACCGGCCAATCATTTCCTCATCGCTGAGGAGAAGATCTTTAAGCCCGCCTTCCGCAAGCTTCTTGGCGGCGCGCGCGGAAAGCTTCTTGCCGGCTTCGAGCACGACCTCGCCGTTTTTGGCGTTGATCATATCGCGCTCAACCTTCACGCCCTTCCAGCGCTCAGGGTTATACGGCATGGTCCAACCGGTTTTGATTTTCTTGTGCGTGACGCGCTCGTAGAACTCGTCGAGGATCTCTTCCTGATCCATTCCAAGCGCGTATAGCAGCGTCGTCGCCGGCAGTTTGCGGCGGCGGTCGATTCGGACATTGACGATATCTTTGGCGTCAAATTCGAAATCGAGCCACGAGCCACGGTACGGGATGATGCGGGCGGCGAAGAGAAGCTTGCCGGAGGAATGGCTCTTGCCTTTGTCGTGATCGAAAAAGACGCCAGGGCTGCGGTGCATCTGGGAGACGATTACTCGTTCGGTGCCATTGACGATAAACGTGCCGTTATCCGTCATGAGTGGCATGTCACCCATGTAGACTTCTTGCTCTTTGATATCCTTCACCGATTTGGCGCCGGTTTCCTCGTCCACTTCAAAGACGATGAGGCGCAGCGTCACCTTCAGCGGCGCGGCGTAAGTCATGTCGCGCTGCTGGCATTCTTCAGTGTCGTATTTCGGCTCTTCGAATTCGTAAGAGACATATTCGAGTGTCGCTGTTTCCGTAAAATCGGAAATCGGGAAAACGGAGCGGAACACCGCTTCCAGGCCCTCAAGCAGACGATCCTCAGATTTTATGAACCGCTGCAAAAATTGCTCGTAGGAATCCTTTTGAACCTGAATGAGGTTCGGCATTGGAGCGGCATCGCCGATGCGGCCGAAGCTTTTTCGAATACGTTTCTTTTCAACGAAGGATTGCGCCATCTTTATCCTCACAAGCGTCGACCCAGCAGCTCGCGTCCCTGGCGACAAACAGGGTTAACGCAAACGCAAAAAGACCGCCGGTCCGACCGTGGTCGACCGCGGGTCGCGGGTGACTAAATTTTGTTCTCGATTAACCGAAGCACGTCGCCGCAAAGCCTGAAGCCGCCGACGGGGGCCGTCGGCGGCGAATGGGTGTAATAAGCACGCCCGCCCCAAGCTGCAACCCCCAAACCGGAGAAAACAGCCGGAAAAAGCATGCTCCCGCGAATTCGTCGACTTACTTGAGCTCGACCTTCGCGCCTGCGTCTTCGAGCTTTTTCTTGAGCTCTTCAGCTTCGGCCTTCGGCGCGGCTTCCTTGACCGCTTTGCCGCCAGCTTCAACGAGTTCCTTGGCTTCTTTCAGGCCAAGACCGGTGATGGCGCGGACTTCCTTGATCACATGGAGCTTTTTGTCGCCGGCTT
>JBCBSY010000561.1:0-1701 GCA_039818925.1 Pseudomonadota bacterium
CGGCGCGCCGTTCACAACGCGCGCTAGCGGTGCCAGCGTGTAAATGATGGCCCCGAAAACAAGGAAAAGCGCAGGAACGCCAATCATCAGTGCGGGCGCAGCGAGTTGCTGGCGGTCTTCGCTCGCTTTGATGACGAGATTGGCCAACGCATTTGTTTCAAATAGGCGCCCAGTGAAAGCCGGGGCGTCGCGCCCTTCCGCGCAACTTGTATCGAGTTCGCCATTCGGATCGTTGAAAAACTTGGTCAGAAACTCTCCGGCGCAGTCAACTGACCGTGTAGGGCCGTGACCGGCGAAGGCGAACTCCACATAGGTCCCGTTTGAAAAGCCCGGCAAAATTTTCTCCGCTAGCGGCGGCGGCGTGATCGGATCCATAGCGCCTTCAACGATCAATGTGCGGATGTCCGTTTCCACCGCCGAATAATCGCTTGTCGGGCGGGGAACGGCGCCATAGCGCTTGCAGATGCGCGCTTGTTCTTCGACCACCGCCGGATCCGGCAACATCGCTGACAGCGCTGGAAAGTTTGCGCGGTCTTCTTCGAGCGCGCGCTTCATTGCCGTATGCCAGCCATCGTTGCAGGCAATGGCGTCATACATGCCTGGCGACATTGAGCTGTCCGGCGCGCTGGAGATCGTCAATATCCGGAAGCGGTCCGTGTCGCCGTCATTCACCAGCCCTGCATAGCCGTTAATAAACGCCGGCAGGGTTGCGTAATTGTCTTGCTCGTAAAACAGGCTGAACGGCCCGCCGCCCACGAAATCGGCGAAGAAATATCCTTTCCCTGAAGGGAAAAGTTCGGCGTCCACCGCTTCGACTTCAATCGGCGTTTCGGCGGTTTTCTCCATAGCCGTTTCAAGACTGGTTTTGAAGTCGGGAAATGCTGCGGCGCAGGTCGCGTCTTCAAGGCAAGCTCCCTCAAGAATGTTCAGTGTACGGTCATAATAAGCTGCAATATTGTGGAATGTAACGTCTTGCTGCAGCGGCACGATGGCGTCGATGACCGCGGTGCGAATACCCCCTGGGTCCTGCTTCAAATAAGCCTGGCCGAGGATCGACCCGTAGGAAATACCCCAGACATTCCACCGGTCGTAGCCGAGCGCGCGGCGCAGGGCCTCAACATCGCGGGCGTTCTCAATTGTTGAATAGCCGGAGAGGTCTACCTTGCGCGCTCGCGCCGAGGCGAAACAGGCTTCCATGGCCTTTAGCCCGGCTCGGTCATATTCAGCGCGGTCCGGCGTATTCGATGCGGACGGGTCGAATAGCGGATATGTATTGCAATAGTCGTCGGACCAGCCGACGCCGCGCTGTTCCAGAATGTAAAGATCGCGGTGGTCGCGCACGCCGTGATCTTTCAGGCGGTCAACATAGGGTTGCGCTTTAACGCTCGGACCCCCTGTCAGGTAAATGATAGGATCGTCGCGCTTTGCCCATTCGCCGTTTTCTTCCGCATCCCAATCTTCCGGTTGCCTCGCTGCGATTTTGACGTAATGCAGCTCGATATTGCGGGGGCGCGCCTTCTCCCGGTTTTCCGGAACTTCCAGAAGGCCGCAGGAAATCTCGCCGGGCTTATAGTCAACCGCGCCCTTGAACGGACAGACGATGGGGCGGGTTGTAAAGCCGTCCTTATCAAAGAGATCGAGGACAGCTTCCGGGGCCTCGGCTTCCGCGTTTGCCGCCGTGTCTTCTTCGCCAACCGTCGG
>JBCBSY010000562.1:0-1701 GCA_039818925.1 Pseudomonadota bacterium
GCAGCAGTATTTTCGCGGTGGCGTTTATGGCTTCGCGCTGGCGTTGATGTCCGCGCAAGGGCGGTGGCTGCGCGATGTGAAGATGTGGGAGCGCGTGGCGAGGCCTAGTTCCGATAATAGTCCATCACGAGATTGAGACTTTCTAGCGGTGGTTCTTCGTAGTCGCTGTCTTCAATGCTTGGTCTTGGCGGGAGTTTCACAGGCTCAAACGCTTCCTCGTTGTGTTCGTAAGGAACACGATCAAGGATAGCGCGAATAATATTGAGGCGGGCCTTTTCCTTGTCATTCCCATCCACTACCAGCCATGGCGCTTCTTCGATGCTGGTGCGATCGAACATCTTATCGCGATAGCGGGTGAATTCGATCCATAATTCGCGCGCCTTCAGATCAATTGGTGAAAGCTTCCAGCGCTTGCGGGGGTCATTGGCGCGGTCCTGAAACCGCTCTTCCTGTTCTTCGGCGGAAACATGAATCCAGAGCTTGATCAAAATCATGCCACTGTCGACGAGCATTTTTTCGAAGCGCGGCGCCTCGCGCAGAAATGTCTCATGCTCGGCCTCAGTGCAAAACCCCATGACGGGCTCCACCACTGCGCGGTTGTACCAGGATCGATCAAACAGCACGATTTCACCGCCAGCCGGCAAGTGCTTCACGTAACGCTCGAAATACCATTGCGTGCGTTCGCGATCGGACGGTTTTGGCAGGGCCACGATGCGCCATATGCGCGCGTTCATCCGTCGCATGATGGTTTTTATGGCGCCGCCTTTGCCAGCTGCATCGCGACCTTCAAAGATGATGGCGACTTTCATGCCTTTGCGGGAAACGGTTTCCTGAAGCTTGGCCAATTCGAACTCAAGCTCCGGCAACTCCTTTGCAAAAGCCTTCTTTTTCATATCGTTTCAACTTCGCTCTTGAATGCGCCATCAGGCGTGAAATGGTAGTCTTTACGGCAAAACTCACAAGTCACCGTAATGGCGCCGTCCTCCACCATGTCTTTCAAATCCTCGGTGCTGTAGCGGGACAGCACCGCCTCGATCTTTTTGGCGTTGCAGGAGCATTCCGCGAGCAGCGGCGCGGGGTCAAACACGCGCACGCCGTCTTCATGAAACAGCCGATAGAGCAGTGTTTCCGCACTGATCAGCGGGTCCAGCAACTCATCGTCCTGAATAGTGTCGGTAAAGGCGCGGACACGTTCCCATGTTTCCTTGTCGTCGGCGCTGAGGATCGTCTCTTCCCCGCGCTCGCGCGCGCCGCCTTCGGCCGGCACAAACTGCGCCATCAATCCGCCAGCGCGCCAGCGTTCCCCGTCGCTGGGTGTAGATATGCGTCCGACGGCAAGTTTGACGATCGTCGGAATTTGCTCGGACTGCGCGAAATAGGCGACGGCGGCGTCAGCGAGGGTTTCTCCCTCAATCGGCGTGACGCCCTGATAACGCTCCATGTCAGGCCCCTGATCGATGGTCATGACGATCGAGCCTTCGCCAAGAAGCGCGCGAGCGCCGCGCGGAAGGTCGTCGTCCAGGGCTTTGGCCGTTCCCCTGATGGCGCCGCTAGAAGAGAAGTCCGCGACCACCATCGAGGCCGGCCCGTTCCCTTGCGCCTGAAAAATCAGTTTGCCTTCGAACTTCAGCGATGCGCCCATCATCGCCACAAGCGATAACGCCTCGCCAAGCAATTCGGATAAAGGATCCTGAAACTGAT
>JBCBSY010000563.1:0-1697 GCA_039818925.1 Pseudomonadota bacterium
GCCGACGGAAAGCTTCGGTAGAACGCCGCCGCCTTCATCGTTTTCCGGATCGTCTTGTCCTTCTTCAAGGTCGGCGGTGAAATCATATTCCACATATTTCTTGAAGTAGTTTTCAAGAAACGCGGTGACGATCCGGCCTTTTGAATCCGGAATAAACCGGTTGCGGTCCATGGTAACATAGCCGCGATCGCGCAGCACGGTCAGGATCGAAGCATAGGTCGAGGGCCGACCGATGCCGAGCTCTTCCAGACGTTTGACAAGGCTGGCTTCTGAATAACGCGGCGGCGGCTGTGTGAAGTGTTGATCGGCTTTGACGTCGGAAACCTTAGCGCTCGCGCCGACGGAAAGCTTCGGTAGAACGCCGCCGCCTTCATCGTTTTCCGGATCGTCTTGTCCTTCTTCATAAAGCGCCAGAAAGCCGTCAAACAAAATGACGGAGCCGGTAGCGCGCAACCCCGTCTTTTTGTCGGCCGACAAAAGGTCGATGGTGGTGTTTTCAAGCCGGGCTGACTCCATCTGGCTGGCGATCGCGCGTTTCCAGATCAACTCGTAAAGTTTAAACTGGTCGTCATCGAGCCCGCGAACTTTGTCGGGCGCGCGTGAGAAGGATGTCGGCCGGATGCATTCATGTGCTTCCTGCGCGTTTTTGGCTTTGCTTTTGTAAACGCGCGGGGCTCCCGGCACATAGTCATTGCCGAATTTCGATCCGACGGCCTTGCGTGCGTCGCTGACGGCTTCGGGCGCCATATCGATGCCGTCGGTCCGCATATAGGTGATGAGCCCGGTGGTCTCGCCGCCAATATCGATGCCTTCATAAAGGCGCTGCGCCGTGCGCATGGTGCGCTGGGCGTTAAAGCCAAGCTTGCGCGCGGCTTCCTGTTGCAGGGTCGAGGTGGTGAAAGGCGGCGGGGGATTGCGCTTGCCGGGCTTGGCCTCCACGGCATCGACAGAAAAGTTGGCGCTTTCGACGGCGTTTTTCGCCGCCATCGCTGCAGCTTCGTCGCTGAGCGTGAATTTTTGAACCTTCTCGCCCTGATGAAGTACGAGGCGCGCCTCAAAAGCATTGCTGTCGCCTGCGGCCGCTTGCGCTTTGACGCTCCAATATTCCTGCGGGATGAAGGTTTCGATTTCCAGTTCGCGATCGCAGATGATTCTGAGCGCCACCGACTGAACACGGCCCGCCGAGCGAGAGCCGGGCAGCTTGCGCCAGAGAACCGGTGAAAGCGTAAACCCAACAAGGTAATCCAGCGCCCGGCGCGCCAGATACGCATCGACCAGATCGTCGTCGATCTGCCGCGGATGCGCCATGGCTTCTTGCACCGCCGCCTTGGTAATGGCGTTAAACGCGACGCGATCGATCCTTACATCTTTAAGCGCTTTTTTCTGGGCGAGGGTTTCCAGCAAGTGCCAGGAAATGGCTTCGCCTTCACGATCCGGGTCTGTCGCGAGCACCAGCCTGTCAGCTTCCTTAACCGCGCTCGCGATGTCGTTGACCCGCTTCTTTGAGCCGGCGTCAAGCTCCCAGACCATCTCGAAGTCTTCGTCAGGCTTGACCGAGCCATCCTTGGAGGGGAGGTCGCGAATGTGCCCGTAGGACGCCAGCACCTTAAAGCCGGCGCCGAGATACTTATTAATGGTCTTCGCTTTAGACGGCGATTCAACGATGACGACTTGCATACGCGGTCGTGGCCCCCAAA
>JBCBSY010000564.1:0-1689 GCA_039818925.1 Pseudomonadota bacterium
GTCGCTCCTGGGTGGCCTGACTTGATTGGCGGTGCTCCGTCGCCGCGACGCCGCTCGCTGTGAAGAATGACAGGCCGAGCGCGGCAACTGCTTTGACAAACATAATTCAATTCCTAGGGTCGCAATGCTCCGACCATAAAGACCGCGTCCAAGCGTTCCAAATCACAGGCCAGCGAGCAGCGAAAAAAGAAAAGGCGGACCGTCAATGACCAACACACCGATGATCATTAAACCCCGCACCCGCGATCTGGGCGGCTTCACTGTTGGCCGGGTCCTGCCCTACGCCAAGCGCCGCACCGTGGGTCCTTTCATTTTTTTTGACGAAATGGGGCCAGCGGCATTCACGCCGGGAACGGGTATCGACGTGCGCCCGCACCCACATATCGGTCTCGCCACGGTCACCTATCTTTTTGATGGAGAAATTCGTCATCGCGACAGTCTCGGAAAGGACCAGGTGATCCGTCCGGGGGACGTGAACTGGATGACGGCCGGGCGCGGCATTGTTCATTCAGAACGAACGGACGACAACGCCCGGCGCAGTGGTCAAACTATGCACGGCATTCAAAGCTGGGTCGCCCTGCCGGAAGATGCTGAAGAGGCGGACCCTGCTTTTCATCATCACCCAAAAGCCAGCCTTCCGATGATTGAACAGGAAAAAATCTCCATGCGTCTTATTGCCGGGTCGGCTTTTGGAGAGACGTCGCCTGTGAAGACGTTTTCGCCCATCTTTTATCTTGGAGCGGAAGCGCAAGCTGGCGCCGAGATCACGTTGCCGGACGAATATGGGGAACGGGCGATTTACGTTGTGTCCGGAACAACGGAAGTTGACGGCGAAGACTATGAAGCGGGAAACATGCTGGTCTTTGATCGCGGCGCAAGGCCTTCGATAAAAACGAAAACGCCTTCAACGCTTATGCTGCTCGGCGGCGCGCCGATTGGAAAGCGCTATATCTGGTGGAATCTGGTTTCAAGCAGAGAAGATCGGATTGAACAGGCGAAAGCCGATTGGCGAAATTCTTCCGAAAAGAACTTTGAAAATAGCGTCTTTTCCCTGCCCCCCGGAGAAACAGAACACATCCCATTGCCATCCGATTAATGTCATCGCTTGATTCACCGCCTACAACTTGAAAAGCTTTTCTGCTTCAGAGCGCGAGGAGCCGCGGTCGTTCAGGGCCGCTTCACAGCGCGAAATTTCCGCTTTGAGAGAAGCAATACGCTCCTCAAGATCGCCAACCGATAGCGTATAAAGGTCCTGCTTCGCTAAAAAGCCAAGCGTCATATCCGGCTTTTCGTTGAGCGGTTCTTCGTCCATGGCAGGCTCCCTTCCGTTCTCAGCGTGAAAACTTTGCGTCAGGCAGCAGGGTAAGGCAAATAAGTCATTCAGACAAAGGACACGCTTGTGAAATCCGCCATTCCAGAACACATGAACGCTATCGAAATCACCGCGCCGGGCGAACCCGATGTACTGCAGCCAAAAGAAGTCAAGACGCCGCGCCCCAAGGGCAATGAGGTGTTGATCCGTGTCGCAGCGGCCGGGGTCAATCGTCCTGACGTGCTGCAGCGGCGCGGGCTTTATCCGCCGCCGCCCGGCGCCAGCGACTTGCCCGGGCTCGAATGCGCGGGGGACATTGTCAGTGTCGGCGCCGACGTCAAGAACTGGAAGGCGGGCGACAGTGTTTGTGCGCTTTT
>JBCBSY010000565.1:0-1688 GCA_039818925.1 Pseudomonadota bacterium
GGCGACATCGTCTTACGTGACGGTGGATTTTCTGGCCGAGATGGTGAAGGAGGGCGATGATTTTGTCGTCTTCGACGCCAAGTCCGGCGAGAAAATCCAACGTCACGTAAGACGATGTCGCCGTGTTGTAGAGCCGCCGGTTCGCGTATTTCTTGATGACAACCGGCTCGCCTTCCGCTCTATCCCGGCCTTTTGATTTGTTGGACATGAAACTACCCTCCCGTCGCGCCGCGGCATTGCAAAAAAGCTGCCTTCGCTGCGGTGCAATGATTTTGTGCGCTTGCTAATCCTGCTATAGCATGAAATGAAGCTTTGCATACGCGTTAACCAAGAAGTTTTCGCTACGTTAAGTCATTGAGATTGTTTATCCTTCGCGTCTGAGAGGAGATCCCGGGCGGCTCGCTGCGGGCCTTTTGGCGCATAACATCAAGTCAGGAGGCTCACATGAGTGGGGCGGTAATCGTTTCAGCGGCGCGGACAGGCGTCGGATCTTTCGGCGGTGGGCTGGCAAGCGTGCCAGCCGCAAAACTCGGTGAGACGGTGATCGCCGCGGCCATGGAGCGGGCCGGCCTGTCTGGCGGCGATGTGGATGAAACAGTGATGGGCCATGTGTTGCAGGCGGGCCAGGGGCAAAACACGGCGCGTCAGGCCAGCATCGGCGCGGGTGTCGCCCAGGAAAAACCGGCCATGACGATTAATCAGGTCTGCGGCTCTGGCCTGCGCGCGGTCGCGATGGCGGCGCAAGCGGTGCGTCTCGGCGACGCCGGCGTGGTGGTTGCCGGGGGCCACGAAAACATGTCGCTGGCCCCGCATACGGCGCATCTGCGGGACGGTGTTAAAATGGGGCCGAAGAGCTTTTCCGACACCATGATCACCGACGGACTGTGGGACGCGTTCAATGATTTTCATATGGGCCAGACCGCGGAAAATCTCGCTGAGAAATATCAGATCACGCGTGAGGAACAGGACGCCTTTGCAACCTCCAGTCAGAACAAGGCCGAGGCCGCAAAAAAGGACGGCAAGTTCAAGGACGAGATTACGCCTGTCACGATCAAGACCCGAAAGGGCGAGATCGTTTTCGATCAGGATGAATATATCCGCGAAGGCGTCACTACAGACAGTATTTCCGGCTTGCGCCCGGCGTTTAAGCGCGACGGGGGAACAGTGACGGCGGCAAATGCGTCTGGCCTGAATGACGGGGCCGCGGCGCTGGTCGTGATGTCGGAAAAAGAAGCTGACAAACGCGGGCTGACGCCGCTGGTGCGGATCGCCTCCTGGGCGCATTGCGGCGTAGACCCTGCAATCATGGGCATTGGCCCGGCGCCGGCGTCGCGCATCGCACTTGAAAAGGCTGGCTGGAGTCTTGACGATGTTGATCTGATCGAAGCCAACGAAGCTTTTGCGGCGCAGGCTTTGGCGGTCGGCAAAGAGCTCGGCTGGGACGCGTCGAAGGTCAATGTGAATGGCGGCGCTATCGCCATCGGGCACCCAATCGGCGCGTCTGGCGCGCGCATCCTCACGACGCTTCTTTATGAGCTCAAGCGTGCTGATGCGTCTAAGGGCCTTGCGACCTTATGCATTGGCGGCGGCATGGGTGTGGCGCTCTGTGTTGAACGATAAATTTTAATTCGGGTACGGTGAAAAAAAGCCGGCAAAGCCGGCGCCAATTAGGGAGAATGAAATGGCGA
>JBCBSY010000566.1:0-1685 GCA_039818925.1 Pseudomonadota bacterium
TGATGGCGCTGGCGGCGCTCTGGGTGTGTCGACGGTTGCGCAGTGAATTCCGATCGGGCGCACGCCTTTCTTCCCTGCCGTTCCGGTGGCGCGCGTCCTTCACCGCCAGCCTCAGCGTTCTGGGCGTCATTCTCGGGAGCGCGCCCATCCTGCTGGCGCCGGTCGCGGCGCCGGCGGCCGTCGGCGCGCAAATCATGGCCTTGACCCTGGTAGCGGGCTTTGCCGCAGCGCTTCTCCTTGCCGCTCATCTGCCAAGCGCGGCTGCGATTGCAGCGCCAACGGCGCTGTTTTCGGTGCTTGCAGGCCTGCGGGCTGGCGACGCGGGACTGCTCACGGCGTCCATCGCCACCTCGCTCCTTGGATTAACAGGTCTTTATTTAGCCAATCGCTATCTTGAAAAAGCCGCCGCCCGGCGGTATCCGCGCACCACGCTGGTTCGGCGGGAAATCGAGCGGCGGATTGCGACGGGCGCACAACAGGATGCCTCCTCCTCAAGCGCGCGCCAAGCCTGAGAACGACGCTCCTTGCGCTAATCATTTCGAGGTTGTTTTGCGCACCGCGGCGCCAGCTTTGTACTGTTGTATTTTATTAGACTTTCTCAAAGCCTTCACGTTATGACGGCTCCAACCAAAACATCGCAAAGGAAGCGGTATGCCCGAGGGGTTCGTCACCGACGTCGACACCGAAATACTGGAACAGGTTATTTCGCTAGCGCAAAAAAAGAAAGTCGGCGACATTGATGAAGACGGCGCCTTGCGCCCTGCTTTCAAGAGCTATCTCGAACAGATTGTCCTCTACGCCACCGGCGAAGACCGCATCTGGTCTGAACCGCAGATGCTTCTGAGCCGTGCAGGCGCTGCCTGGAAGAATGCAAAAACCCGCAAAGCCGGTCAAAACAAGATTTCGCTTCGCGTCGAGGACGGCAAGGACTGGACCGAACGCCGGATGGTGCTGGACATCGTCACCGACGACAAGCCTTTCCTGGTGGATTCCATATCTGCAGCGCTGGCGGACGCCGGCAAGCCGGTCAGCTTTTTCTCGAACGCGGTTGTGGCTGTTTCACGAAACGCGTCCGGCGGCCGCGAACCCGGGTCCTCCAAATCAGCGGTGCGCGAATCCATGATCCACGTAGAGATGGATCCGCCTGTCGCCGATAACGAAATCGAAATCCTGAAAAAAGAGGTCGAAGCGGTCCTTAACGACGTCTCTATTGCTGTGAATGACTGGGAGCCGATGCGCGCGCGGCTTGGCGCCTGCATTGCTCAACTGGAACGTTCGCGCCTCCCGGGCGTGAAGGTCGATGAACAACGCGAGGCTGTTCAATTCCTGAAATGGCTATGGGACAACCGGTTCGCCTTTCTCGGCGTTCGTCATTTCGACTTTGTGCGTGATGGAGACGAAGACCTGCAGCTGGAAATCGATACGGAAAAGGATCTTGGCATCCTTAAAACGCCAGACCGCAGCGTATTGATGTCGACATTTCAGCCGGATGGAAAACTCTCGCCCGCAGTCGCTGCGTTCTTTGAATCCCATGAGCCCATCATTATCGCAAAGTCGAGCGCAAAATCGCTGACGCACCGGCGCGCCTATATGGACTATGTCGCCGTCAAAAGCTTTGCGCTCGACTTTGCGATAATGATGGGCTCATGGGATTCAAAGAACGCAGCGACTGCGGGCGAGAGTTT
>JBCBSY010000567.1:0-1668 GCA_039818925.1 Pseudomonadota bacterium
CGTAAAATCCGGATTTTACGGCAAGTTAGAGGGAATATTAAACACACATGGGGTTGTGGTCTTTGCTCGCTATGACGACGAATGGACATTAACTCTCGAGCATGATAAAGTTCAGTATACGGAAAATAATGAGCGGGCATTACCCGCAGAGAATTTGAGTGAAGTTGACACTGAAAAAAACATAAAAACTATTTTTGCTGATGCGCTTACAAATAGCGAGACTGGCGCGGCTTATCGTGACGCGCGTAAGGCCCGTGGAATGACTCAAGTCGAAGTTGCTGAAGCTATGAGCTTCAAACAGGGTGTGATCAGTGACTTTGAACGTGGCGAATTTTCGGCTTCTCCAGAATGGAAAGCGAGATATCTTGCTGCGATTGGTTTCAGGCAAGGCATTGTTTTAGAACCTATTATTTAGAAATATAGATTAACAACCGATATCGGTTGACAGCCGATATTTTGTAGTCTATCTCCTCCTGCCATTATCGCAGGAGGCACACTTGAACAAATTTAGCCAACTTGGAGGCGGTCAGCGCGACACGGCGGCGGAAGGCTTCGCCAAAATCGTGGGATTCCTGTTTGCCGCTCTGTTTACGCCGATGGTCTGGCGTCATACGGCGCCCTATGTCGGCGAGATCGCCGCAAAGCTGTGGGCGACGCCTGAAGCGGCTGTTCCATTCTCGCTGCTCTGGGGCGTTGTCGTTTTCATATCGCTCTATGCGGTGTCGAAAGCAACGACGCTGTTCATCTACGCTGCCATCGTCATGTTGATCGCGCGCTTCGCGATCATGGCCGCGTGAGGGAGGGTGGAATGATCGTCCGCGCCCTCACGCATTTCTTCCTGCGCTCAATCGCGCTTGGCGCATCCCTTTCAGGATTCGCCTTTATCACCGACTCCCTTCCGATCACGCCTGCCGTGATCGGAGGGTTCGTCCTCGTCTGCATCGGTGCTGCGATTTTCACGGCGTCGATGGCGGCGGCTTCACCCGTAAGTTCAACCCGCAACAAAGGAGCGTAAGACGATGGCCAAGTACGACAAAGTCGGCGGCGGCAATTATGGCGTTTACAAGAAGCGCGATAATCCGTGGCCGGCGATCATCACCGTCGGCATCGTGATCTTTCTGATCATCGCTGCAAACGGCGGCTAGTCGCGCCGACCTCACCCGGAGGGTCGGTGTTCCGGATCGGCCCGAAACCCGGAACGGCCATCAACGGCAGCCTTGGTCAAGACTGACCGTTGATGGTCCGGAACGCTCGCTAAAGCATTCAGTAGGCCCGGTGCGGTGTTGGCGCACCAAACCGGGCGCAGATATTTAAGGGGATATTCCCTTGCAATCAAATGAGTATGCCCGCCACGGCAGTGCGGGCCTTGACGACGGCGCACGGGCTCTGGCGAGAAGGCTTGGCCGCAAAACCGAAACGTCGCTCTATGCGGGCGATACTGCGTTCGGGCAAAAGCTCTATTCCACGCAGCAATCTGGTATCGGGCTAATTTGCGGGCCGCGTGGCGGTAAAGGCAAATACTTCATTATACCGTGGCTCGTTGACGGCGTGTATCAGCACCACGTCATCAATATGGACTGGAAATTTCAGAACGGCGTGGTTGCCGGACAGCAATGTTTTCTAGGGCGCCATGTCATTAACTGGAATCCGCGCCGCGCGCATTTCATG
>JBCBSY010000568.1:0-1657 GCA_039818925.1 Pseudomonadota bacterium
ATAAGTCGAAAATAGTCAATTCACATATCGACTGTGCATGGATATTTCCCGATTCCCAAAGAACACGGAGAAACCTGATGAGTACAGTCACAAATCAACGCGGCGGCCATCAAGCGTCGGCGGTATTGGACGACCCGGAGCGTCGCGCCATTGTCGGGGCCAGGCTGGCCACTAACGGATGGGCGCCTAACAAGCAGAGACAGTCAATGAACCGAGATACGAAATTCTGGGACAAGGTCGCCGACAAATATTCGCGCCAACCGATTAAAGACGAGGCGGCTTATCAGAAAAAACTGGAGGTCACCCGCACCTATTTTCGGCCGGACATGAATGTTCTTGAAATCGGTTGCGGCACTGGGTCCACGGCGATCAGCCACGCGCCTTTTGTAAGCCATATCCGGGCGACGGATATTTCCGGGAATATGATCGATATTGCGCGCCGCAAAGCCGCCGCGGCGAATGTGAGCAATGTGGATTTTGAACAGGTGAGCATTGACGCGCTTTCTGCGCCGGACAAGTCGTTGGATGTCGTCCTTGGAATGAGCATCCTGCATCTTCTGGAAAACATGGATGACGTCGTCGCTAAGGTGCATCGGATGCTAAAGCCCGGAGGTTTTTTCATCACTAGCACCGTATGCCTTGGCGATACGATGCCGTACTTCAAGCTGATCTTACCGGTCGGGCGGTTCTTTGGCGTGATGCCTTATGTCAGCGTGTTTTCGCGTGCGCATCTGGAAAATGCATTGACGTCTGCCGGATTTACAATCGAGTATAACTGGCGCCCGAATAACAAAAGCGCCGTCTTTATCGTTGCGAAAAAACATGAGTGATTTCAGCAATGGCAACGAACGGACTTTTAAGGAAATTGCCATCGGCGCAGATCGCAAGCATGCGCCGCAATGACATGCGAGCGCTGTTCCCGAGATGATTAAAGTGACGCGTGGCGTGCTGATCCGACGAATATTCGCCGCCTAATTTCCGGCGGGCGGAAACGGTGAAAAGGTCGAAACATCCGGAAGCTGCCCGACACAAGCCGTCAGAACGTCGCTGCTGTCCGTCGGGCGTTCAATCAGACTGATCATATAACCGAGCGGGCCCTCGCCGGCGATGAAGGGCAGCCCCTTGTTTGCAAATGCATCCCGGGGCGAAGAGGCGATGTCCGCGTTTGTCACATTTGGCGCGTGGTACATGACATGCGGCCAAATCTTGCGGCGGCTTTGTCCGTCCGTGCTAACGATGTAGTTAAAGTCTGACGCCATATAGACGACGCCATGACCATCAGCAGTCTGAAAGTCGCCGCTTTTGAACCCCTTTTCTCTCGCCTCGTCGATCTCCTCCCATGAATTGCCCTGGCGCAGCATTTTTCCGGCCTGCTTATGAACCGGCACGTGGGCGCGCTGACCAATCTGGTCGAAACACTTAGGAATGAGTGATTCATTGCTGTTGCGTTGGACCAGACACACATAACCATTCGTTGATGGGCGCACCAATTCATATTCCTTTTCGCCAAGAACGTATGCGCCGGCGCCGGAACGGACATATGTTGGAGAGGCGGAGAGCGCCAGCGCGGTTTCACATGCGCGCGTCAAAGGATAGGCGCCGTTGGCCAGGGCGGCGCATGACGCAATCGCGCTAGAAAGCAGCACGGCTGAGAATA
>JBCBSY010000569.1:0-1655 GCA_039818925.1 Pseudomonadota bacterium
TTATGTTGGGCCTGCCCCCTTGATGGCTGAGGCGCCGGCGTCGCCGCGTGAGGCAAACCGCATTGCCGGCGCCCTTTCCATGCTGGTTAGGAGGTCAGAAATCGGATCGGTATCATCAGGCGGCAGCGCTTCCCCGCTTGGCGCCGTGCGCACTGGTGCGGCGCGCGCAATGCGGTTTGCCTCACGCGGCGACGCCGGCGCCTCAGCCATCAAGGGGGCAGGCCCAACATAACGCACCCTCACCCGTGTTGTTCCCTGTTGTTCAAAGCCGAGCTGTCGCGCCGCCGCTCGGGACATATCGATAATGCGATTGCGTGCAAAAGGCCCGCGATCGTTGACTCGCACTACCAGCGATCGGCCATTCGCGAGATTGGTCACCTCAACCATCGACGGCAATGGCAAGGTTGTGTGGGCTGCGGAGAGGCGGTTCATGTCGAATATTTCACCATTGGCCGTCAGGCGACGGTGAAACTGCGGACCATACCAGGAGGCGATACCGACTTCAGAGTAATCCGGATCCTCTTTGGGGCGATACCATCGACCGTTGATCTTGTAAGGTTCGCCAATTTTGTAGTGCGGGGAGCCGCCGGGCTCTCCGGCGCCGCGCGGCCCGGTGGCGCAGGCCGCCATAAACCCCATCAGCAGGAACGAAAAAATTCTTGGAAGAGACGCCTTAAGACTGCTCATACAATATCCGCATTAACCTTTGCTGCGGCAGGCCAAACACCGCTGCTTTCGATTAAGCGACTCGGCTCGATCTCGCAACAAGCGGCAAACAGCGGTCGCGGACCGCCGGAGCATACTTGTCATTTTCGCAGGGGGCGCTATGTCTTGACTTCGCAATTTGCGCTCGGCCGGCTCGTCGGCGAGCGCGCCCCGGAGGGGTGGCAGAGTGGTCGATTGCGGCGGTCTTGAAAACCGTTGGGCTTCACGGTCCCGGGGGTTCGAATCCCTCCCCCTCCGCCAGCTTTCCAGCTTTGAAAAAATGTGTTTTCTCAAAAAAAGAGTGATCGAGACGCCGGTCGAAGAATGGCGTGTGACAGCTTAGGACGCCGCCCAGTCTTTTTTGAGGCGCGGTGCGGTGAGAATGAAAAGCACGGCGGCGATCACGTAAAATACCGTTCCACACAGGATGGCGTAGCGTAACGACTCGTCGCCAAACTCGGCTTTCAGCCCGTCGGAAATGGCGCCGATAGCAAGGTTGCCAAGACCGATACCGATCAGATTGTTTACAAATAAAAACACCGCAGATGCAGTGGCGCGCATATTCGGCTGTACCAACTGCTGAAACGCCGCCAGCACAGGGCCGAGCCATACAAGGCTCAACGCCTGCAAAATCAAAAACGCTGGGAAAGCAACCCATAGGGATGGCGCCAGTACGCCAACCAGAAAAAACGGAATGGTTGCGAGGAACGCAAATGCCGGCACGAGGGCGTAGGCCGACTTTCTGTCCGGTCCATATTTGTCCGCTAACGCGCCGCCCAGGGAAATACCGGCGATGCCGCCAATCAGAAGGATCGTTGCGTAGAAATAGGAGGCATATAGAAGCTCACCCGCATTTGCCGGAACGAAAAAATCGGGCAGCCAGGTGAAAGACACCGGCAGGGCCTCGCCATAGCTGCGCACGAAAAAGGAGGGCAGCCAGAATATCAATC
>JBCBSY010000570.1:0-1653 GCA_039818925.1 Pseudomonadota bacterium
CATGCTCTCGACCAAAAGGCGTATAGCCGCGCTGGCCGTCTTGACGGAAGTAGCGGACCTTTTCCGCCTCAGGCAACGCGAAGAATTCGGCGCTTTTCTCATAGGCGCGCGCCAGCAGATCGCGACTGACCTTATGATCCTTCAAAATAATGAACCCGAAATATTTGAAGCCTTCGTATAGCGCGTCTTCAAACGCGCGTTTTTCAGAATCTGTTCCATCTGTATAGGCGCTGAGGCTAATCTCGGGCACCCTGTCATATTTACGGGTCATTGTCGGTTCTCCCGTTGAATTGGCTGTTGACGCCGATGTACGCGCCTCCGGCGCGCGTTGCAATGCGTCCCGCAGCTGCGGCGCTGACAATTGACGCCAGCCATTGAACGACTGGGTTGATCAAGTGTAGGACGGTTCACAAACAAGGAACGGCCATGGATATTTCCGATCTCCTGTCCAGTCTGGGCGTCGAGGAAAAACTCTTCACCGGCGGCGCCTTGGCGGTCGCCACGCCGATTAACGGCCAGGTGATTGCCCATGTGCCGCCTGACACAGCGGCGTCTGTTGACGCGAAAATCGCTAAGGCGAACGAAGCGTTTTTGAAGTGGCGTCAGACGCCCGCACCGCAACGCGGAGAACTGGTTCGCCTCCTTGGCGAAGAGTTGCGAAACAGCAAAAACGACTTGGGCAGGCTTGTAACAATCGAATGCGGCAAGATCCTCTCCGAAGGGCTCGGCGAAGTGCAGGAGATGATCGATATTTGCGATTTCGCGGTCGGTCTTTCCCGCCAACTTTACGGGCTGACGATCGCCTCCGAACGGCCTGGTCATCATATGCGCGAAAGCTGGCACCCTCTGGGCCCGGTGGGAATCATTTCCGCCTTCAATTTCCCGGTCGCGGTCTGGTCCTGGAATGCTGCGCTGGCGCTGGTCTGCGGTAATAGCTGTGTTTGGAAACCATCAGAGAAAACGCCGCTAACCGCACTGGCGGTGCAGGCGCTTTTTGAGCGGGCGGTTCAGCGCTTCGTCAACGCACCTGAAGGTCTTAGCGCGGTCATTGTTGGCGAGCGTGATATCGGGGAGCAATTGGCCGATGATCCGCGCATCGCGCTTGTCTCGGCGACCGGATCGACCCGTATGGGCCGGGACGTCGGACCACGCGTCGCAAAACGGTTTGGCCGCAGCCTTCTCGAGTTAGGCGGCAATAATGCAGGGATTATCGCCCCGTCAGCGGATCTTGATCTGGCGTTGCGCGCCGTATGTTTTGCCGCCGCCGGAACCGCAGGGCAACGCTGCACAACGCTGCGTCGATTGTTTGTTCATGAAGATATTTATACAGACTTTGTGGACCGGCTCAAAACTGCTTATGCGACACTGCCGATTGGCGATCCACTAAAGGCAGACGTATTGGTTGGACCGCTCATTGACGCTGGCGCGATGGACCAAATGCGCTATGCGCTTGACCGCGCAAAAGCGCAGGGCGCTGCCGTAACAGGCGGCGAACACCTGGACCAGCCGGGGTGTTATATGCGACCGGCCATCGTTGAACTTCAACACCATGAAGGCATAGTGCTTGAGGAAACCTTTGCGCCAATTCTTTATGTGATGCGCTACACCACCCTTGATAACGCAATCAGCCTACAGAACTCCGTTCCACAAGGG
>JBCBSY010000571.1:0-1650 GCA_039818925.1 Pseudomonadota bacterium
CCCGTAATATGTTCGAAAAGCCTTGTAGAATGCGGTGCGGTCGGAATAGCCGACGGCGGCCGCAACGTCGCGGCCCGCCATTTTTGTCTCCCGCAATAAACGCTGCGCCGCCTCCATGCGAATCGCCGATAAGAACTGCATCGGCGTGGCCCCGGCGACCTGCTTGAAAATCCGAATGAGATGGTAAGGGGAAAGGCACGCCTCGCGGGCGATGTCCTGTAGGCTGAGGCGCGGTTCGTAAAAACGCTGCAGCATCACTTCCCGGGCGAGATTGGCGCGCCGCGCAAGCTCCTGCCGGGTGCCGGGTTTGACGGCATTGATCTGGTCCCTGGCGGCGGCGCGGTGATCTTGTGCGGCCAGCAACTTCTCGTAGAGCAGCGCGCATTTTTCCGCATACCAATCGTTCGTCCGATCGTCAGACCGGCAGCGAAGCGCAATGTCATTCATCAACCCCTGAATCTCCGGCGTTGGCAGGAACAGCCGCGTTTCCAGACGGCGGCCATCTTTCATATGGGTGAGCGCGTCAGCCTCCGCAGCGCCGGTAATCCAGTGCGGGAATGTAATCATGCTTGAACGGAATGGCGCATCGCTCTTTGCGTGATAGGCGTAACGCGCGCCCTGCGCGAGCGTCAGCGCGCCGGCGGAGCGCACATTGATGACGTCGCCTTCGCGAAACCGGTATTCCTCTTCGCCGCCGACCGACCAGGTGATGCTGGCGCACGACCAGTCTTCATTGTAATCTTCGGCGATATCGAAACGGTGGCCATGCATCAGGCTGGACTGAACAAGACCGTCCTCGGGCATCCGCGCGTAAAGCGCGTTGAGCGTGTCTTTGCTTTCATTCGGGGTGGTGTTGAAAAGCTGCATGAGGGCGTTGCCGTGATTGCGAATTTGGGCCTTGGGCGAAGTTTAGAGGTTTCACCGCGCACACGCCAGCGGGGTTTCAATATATGATGGCGGCCAGTCATTTTGGGGCGCAATCAGGAGGCGAAAATGGCAAGAAAGATGTGGGCTGTATTGTTGCTGACAGGGCTGAGCGCGTGCGCAAGCGCGCCAGATGCGGGGTCGGCGGCTGGCTCTGATGCGACGCCTGCGGCGGGGGCGCGAAGCTGGGCCGAGGCGCTCGGCGCGGACATCGCCGCGCCTTACGATGCGCCGCAACACCGGGCTTTTGATTTCTGGATCGGCGAATGGGAGGCGAACTGGCGCGGCCGGCCGCAGGGCGAGTTTTATCATCAAAAGGAGGGAAGCTGGACGCGTCAGCGTGTGTTTCCGGTCCTGAACGGAAAGGCGCTCATCGAACTCGCCTGGGCGCGCGACAACCCGAATGAGGCCAGTCAGCGCGGGTTTTCCATTCGCTATTTCGATCCCGCCCGCGCGCGCTGGGTGATGGCGCAAAACTGGCCTAGCGCTGGCGGGCAAGGATCGGCCTTTACCGATCAGCTCATCGGCGAAGAGCATCTTGGCCGTTTGACGATGTACTCCATTACACAACGTCCGGGCGCTGACGGTGAGCTGGTGACCCAGCACCGCCGATATAATTTCACGGATGTGCGGCCAGGAACAAGCTTTCGCTGGGATGGGTCTAATACGCAGAAAGTCGACGATATTCCAGGTAAACCAGGTCGCGCCTTCATCCGGCGTATTAGA
>JBCBSY010000572.1:0-1648 GCA_039818925.1 Pseudomonadota bacterium
CCAACGCGCGAGGACGCGGTGCTTGAAGCCTATGTGGACGGCGTTGTCGCGGCTCACATGCGCGAACACAAAGCGCCTGGGCGGAAGCAGAGGAAAATGTGGCAAAAGCGCCAACAGCAAAAAATAACAGTCGCATTGTCTGGTCTCCCTGAGCGGACCCAACGTACCAGACAATGCGCGCTTCCTAAATGCGGGGGAATTAACCGCGATTATCCATCTGACCGCGCACGCAACGCCGACCCAGCAACGTAATGCGATAGGGCCCGCTGTTGGACGAGGCAATGAAGCGCCGTCGGCGCAATCGCCTGAAAACCTCCAACGTACAATCGGTCAGCGACCAGCCTTCGGGGCTGGCGCAATCGATCTCGATAATTTTTCCTTTTTCATCTTTCTTAAAAAGGATTGCCCCGCCACGCGCGAGGACGTGGAGCGTTCTTTGCTCCGCTTTCGATATATTCATTTTTGGATAATCCGATCGTCAACTAAACCGGACGCATGAGGACAAGGACGCGCATCAGCGTCGTCAGCATCTTAGTTCATGCGCCGCTCAAAGCGGTTTAGCGGGTGACAAGCTCGGACATAATTTCCTCAATCGGCAGGCGATGTAGCAAAACATGGACGCCACGGCAAGCGTTAGCGCACGTAACTTGCGCCGTTGATATCGAAGGTAGCGCCGGTCGCGGATGCGCAAACGCCGGTCAGGAGAAATACCGTCATGGCGGCAATCTCTTCCGGCGCGGCGACGCGGCCTAGCGGAATATCGTGAACGGCGTTTTTGCGCGCTTCGATATCCTGCGGCGCCATCCGGGTTTCGACCCAACCGGGCGCGATGGCGTAGAAAAGGATGTTCTCACCCGAAAGCGCGCGCGCATAGGTTTTTGTCATCGCCAACACGGCGCCTTTGGAGGCGGCATAGGCGGCATGGTCCGGCCCGTCGCCGCGATGACCGGCGCGGCTTGCAATGTTCACGACAATCCCGCCGTCGGCTTTTCGAAAATGCGAAATGGCGGCGCGGCAGATATCCGCTGGGGCCTGAACGTTGACGGCCATGGTGGTCGCCCAGCCATCCCGCCATTCTTGTTCCCCGCCGGATAGCGGGGACGCGAGATAGACGCCGGCATTGTTGACGACCGCATCAACGCGTCCGGCTTTTTCCGTTGCACGCGCAACCAGCCGGGCGCCCGCGCCGGGGCGCGAAAGATCTTCATAGAGAAGATCATCAGCGTTTCGACCAGCTGCATCAGCGGCGCTCGTCGCCATATCACTGGGCCCGGACGCATGCAGCAACACCCTCGCGCCCGCTTGATGACACAGCTTTGCGATAGCCGCGCCAATGCCGCGCGATGCGCCGGTGACCAGCACCGCCTTGCCGGACAGTTGAGCCTTCATCAAATGCCGCCCCCGGTTAAAAATCCGGGTCGTAATGTAATGGGCGTGCCGCCTGCCATCGTGGCCGGCGGCGGGGCTTCGCCGCGAATATGGCGAAGAAGGTCATACTGGCTCGGCAGCGTGTTGACGAATTTCTGTGCGCGCTGCTGCCGCATTTCGAGATAGGCCTTCCAATCCTCTTATCGTGCGGCGTTGATGGGAAAACGCTACTGCAAGGGCCGGCCCTATGCGCAAACCGCGCTGTTGAGTGAAGAGGATT
>JBCBSY010000573.1:0-1641 GCA_039818925.1 Pseudomonadota bacterium
GCGAACTTTTAAAGGTTGAATGCGCGGCTTGCGGCGATGTGCGTGAATGGCGCGCCGACCTGACGATCGACACTGAATGCGCGGCGTGTGCTCGCGTCGGCGCCATGAGGCCGCACGTTGTCTGGTTCGGTGAAATGCCACGATTTCTGGACGAAGCCGCTGATGCGATCGCCGCCGCCGATCTTTTTGTGTCCATCGGCACGTCGGGATCGGTTTATCCGGCGGCTGGCTTTGTGGCTGAGGCGCGGGCCATGGGCGTGATGACCATGGAGCTCAATCTTGAGCCGTCGGAAAATGCATCGCTTTTCACCGATGCGCATTACGGCCAAGCGACGCAGACGGTGCCGGCTTTTGTCGAGAAAATCCTCTCATCCGGTTAGGACGACGACGCGCGGACCTATTGCTGGTATTATGCAAGGCAGCCAAACCATTCAAATTTCAACATATTGCGCCGTATTCATCCGGTTTTCCCTGATGCAAGACTTGTAACCGCCGCCGCCAAGCTCATAGGTTGGCGGCGAGGGAATCGTTCAGGAATCAACCCATGAAAAAACTGCTTGGCTTTGTGGCCGCCTTGGCGCTGGCGCCTGCGGCCTGCTCGCAATCTGACCGGTCTGACAACGGTGCAGCGCAAAATGCGTCGGTCGATTCATCAGGTTCACAAAGCGCCGCCTCCTCAGCGTCCGATACGGGCGCGCAGGGAGCGGGCGGCAACAGTGAAGCTGATGACGGATGGGACGTTTCAGCGCCGCCGCTGCCGACCCGTGAAGTCGCCATCGATGTCGATGAAGGCACGTGGATGAGCCTCGATGTCAGTCCAGATGGCGCGACAATCGCCTTCGATCTGCTGGGAGATATCTACACCATGCCAATCGCGGGCGGTGAAGCGCAGTCTGTCGCCAGCGGCATGGCGTGGGAATATCAGCCCCGGTTCTCACCTGACGGCTCAAAAATAGCATTCACGTCCGATCGCGCCGGCGGCGACAATATCTGGATCATGAACGCCGACGGATCGGACAAGCGACAGGTGACGAAGGAAAGTTTCCGCCTGCTCAACAACCCGACCTGGTCGCCGGATGGTCAATATCTGGCCGCTCGGAAACACTTCACGACACAGCGCTCGCTCGGGACCGGGGAAATCTGGCTTTATCATATCTCCGGCGGCGACGGCGTGCAGCTGGTCGAACGGCCAAGCGAGGCGTTTCAAAAGGAACTGGGCGAACCGATATTTTCCGCAGACGGAAGGTATATTTATTATATCCAGAACATAACACCGGGCTCGACCTTCATCTATGCGCAGGATTCCAATGGCGATCTGTTCAATATCAAGCGGTATGAGCTCGAAACCGGTGAAATTGAAACGGCCGTTTCCGGATTTGGCGGTGCGGTCCGGCCGGCGCCGTCGCCGGACGGCCGTTACATGGCGTTTGTCCGCCGCGAACGCGCGCAATCGAAACTGTATCTGAAGGATTTGCGCTCGGGCGCAGAGCGCAAAATCTATGATGACCTTGACCAGGACTTGCAGGAAGTCTGGGCGGTGCAAGGCGCCTATCCGAATATGGACTGGACGCCGGACTCCCAGTCGATGCCGCCGCCTTCCTTGGCCGGGCAGATGTTGAGGTGATAGTCGCTGCAGATGAC
>JBCBSY010000574.1:0-1637 GCA_039818925.1 Pseudomonadota bacterium
ACAGATCTCGCCCATGATCATCATGGTCGCGTGCTTTTTGTCCCAGCACTCGCCGATATTCGGGCACGCCGCCTCTTCGCAGACCGTGGTCAGGTTTTTCGATCGAACGATGTTGCGCGTCTCGGCAAAACCTTTCGAGACAGGCGCCTTCACCCGGATCCATTCGGGTTTGCGCAGCAGCGGGCTGTCGGCCCGCTTTTGTTTCTCGGGATGCCGGGGTTTTTCGCTGACAGTGTTATCAATGAGCGTCGCCATGGCGCTCATGTAGCAGCGGCGCCCTCGTTTTGTAAGGGGCGCCGGAGCGCTATCGGCCGGGAGCCTACGCCCGAAATCAGTACATGAGCCGCTTCATGTCATCGACGATTTCATCAAAGGGGCGGTGAATGATCGCGCCGTCCATAGGCTCGCCAAGGGCGACATTGATCGCCTCCCACGCCTCCACCGAGGGGATCATCGGCGCTTTTTCAACCCGCGCCAATCGCGAGCCTTCGGTTGAAAACTTCACCACCTCGCGCGAGACCGGCAACCGCAGCCAGCGCCAGACGCGCCGCTGAATCTCACCGTTTTGGTACAGCGCCCAGCGCGGATCCGAGCCGTCTTTGGAGATGTCGAAGAACATGGTCTTCAAGTCCCCGGCGTCGGCCAGCACCAATACGCCATTCGCATGCTCATAGAACTTGGGGGCTCGCCCATTGCTCAAAAACGAGGATTCTCCAAAACCGCAGCGTAAATCGGCGATGGCTTTGCGTTTGGTCATCACGGATGTCTGGAATTTCTGAACGATGCTCGGCCATTCCTGCCGGCCAATTACATATATGCCGAACGCCACCATCATGACGATCGACAAGCCAAGCTGCGCCACCATCATCAGGCCGCCTGCATGATAAGCGAAAGCAAGCGTCAGCGGCGCCAACAAGGCGAAGCTGGCGGCGACCGGCCGTTTGAAGCCGATCAGGTCTTCTCGCGCATAGTCGTTAACGTTATCGGAGTAATCAGCCGCGGTTTTGAGGCGCGCGGCAACCGGGGCGGGAATTTCCACGCGCGCAGTCGTCAGCATATCATCCTCTCAAGGTTCGAGCTTCAGCAGTGCATGATGAAGCATCGCCTGTAAGATTTGCCGCCTGCTTAAATCCTTAACGCGAAATTTAATCACATTGTCTCAGCGCGAGACAAATTGGGGGTCCGGGGATTAACTTCTGTTAAAACGGCCCTCAAAGCGGGGCTGCGGTGCGCCGGAACACTTTGCGGATGGCGAAATTGGTGATGACGCGGTCAACACCCGGCAGACGCGTCAATATCTCCGTATGGATACGTTCGTAGTCGGCGCCGTCCCTGCAGAGTATGCGCAGAAGATAATCCGACAGGCCCGCCATCAGATAACACTCCATGATTTCACGATGACGCCTGACCGCCTTTTCAAACGCCGTCAGGGTCGCCTGCTGCTGATTTTTAAGGGTCGCCTGCACGAACACCGACGTTTCAAAGCCTGCCTGATGCTCATCGACAATTACAACCTGCCGGGTGATAATGCCCGAGCGCCATAACTCTTTGACGCGCTTGTGGCAGGCTGACGGCGATAGCCCTACCCGTTCTCCCAGCTCCGTGAATGGCGTCTGCGCTTCTTCCTGAAGAACGTT
>JBCBSY010000575.1:0-1632 GCA_039818925.1 Pseudomonadota bacterium
CCGAGGAACTGATGGATGATCGCGGCGGGGTCAGCGTGCCTCTGCTGCGCATGCGGAAAGATCTGTGACGGCTTGGCGGCCCGGTCAGGACGCCCGGTTCTGCAGCGCCTTGATGCGTTCGGCCAGGCTCGACATCTCACCGCTGTCGCCAGACGCCGCAATTGACTTTGCCATGTCGGCGATCTCGCCATCGTCGTCGAGGCTTGCGGTCAGGCCGATGACCTGTGCAGTGAGATCGTTGAGTTTTTCACGCAGCAACGCGTTCTCGCGGCGCTCGCGGTTGAGTGTGCCACTTGCTGCCGCGTCATCGGTATCAGGCTCGGCTTCCGGCTCCGCCGTTGCCCCGCGGCCGTTTTTCGTATTCGGCTTTTTGGCGCGGGCAAGCTGAGCGGCGAGTCGTCCCGCTTCGCCGGTGCGTTCGGAGACCAGCCGTTCGGCATCGGCGAGCTCGCGGCCCTTTTGTTCGACGGCGGCGCGTTCGGCCTTGACGGCGCGGCGCAGGTTTTCAAGATCAGCCTCGTGCGAGGCAATGGTCTCTTCCTGGCGTTCGATCGACTGACGCAGGCGCTTTACTTCGGACTCACGCGAAGCCAGGCTCGCCCTGGATTCTGAGATTTCGCGCAGCAATCCATTGATACGTTCATCCCGTTCGAGGATCACGCCATCACGCTTTTCAACCGTTGAGCTGCGTTCCTCAAGGCTTGCATTCACCGCCTGCAGTTTCGTCTCCAATGCGACGAGTTCCACACGCCTGGTGTCAGCCAGCGCCGTTGTATCGGCCAGCTCGCGCGTTTTGCGCATTAGGCTGTTATCCCGCTCAGCCAGCGTCGCATCGCGGCTTTCGATGATTTCTTCGTTGGTCCTGATCGCCTTTTCGAGCTGTTTGACCTGACCCTGCAGGGTTTCTATGCGGTTATGCAGATCTTCCTCGACCTTGCGGCGGGCGCTGATATCGCCGCGCAGTTTGCGGACCAGTTCGTCTTTCTTGCCAATCACGGTCTTGGACTCGGCCATCTTGTCCTTGAGATCATCAACCGATGTCTCAAGCTTGCGCGCGCTCATGGCGAATTCGGCGCGAAGCTGGTCTTTCTCCGCCTGCAGCTCGGACATGGAAATCGGCAGCGCACCGCGGATGCGCCGGCTGGTGACCGTCTCGGCGCGGCGCCATATTGCCGGGATGGCGAGAAGTGCGAGAAGCCCTGCGGTGCAAAAACCCAAGGCGAACAGCATGGCCCATTCAATCATGACGCACTCTCCAACTGGCAGGCCCGCATGGTTTTTCCTGTCGGGCTCTTGCCGCACTGTCGGACCGCTGATCCGCGCGGCCTGTTCACGCGCCTCCCAGATGGCAGTTTTGTGCCGAAGGCGCGACGTAAACCGAATGGTAACGTTAAAGCGCGCCGGTTGAAACGGGCTGATTCGACGGAATGTGATGAATCACACTGAGGACGGCTGAAATTCCGGCCGGGCGGGTTGATCCGCAAAAAGAAAAAGGGCCGCCAATGGCAGCCCTTGATCGTCTTGCTCCAGCCGATTGTGTTGGGGTTAGAACGGGGTCCAGGTCGGCCGGCGCGGAAATATCAGATCGCCGGCATTGACGCCAAGCCGTGCGCCGACGCCGGACTGGATCGG
>JBCBSY010000576.1:0-1615 GCA_039818925.1 Pseudomonadota bacterium
TTCGGGCCGCCGGTTAAGCGCGCGCGGGGGGGCGAACGCAAAGCGGCGGTCTGAAACTCGGTGACGTTCCTGAAGTCTTCATCTTCACCCCGCCCCAGCACATAGGTCTTGAACTGTGGGGTCCAGCGATAGGCGACTTCCAGCTCACCGCCAAAGGCGCTGAGATAATCCTCGCCGCCAAGCCAGTAAAAAGACCCAATTGCGCGCGGCGTGAACGACCAGCCGCCCGCATACCAAGTGCCGCCAGCGCCGACCGACACGGCGTCAAGATCAAGGCTGTCCACTTCAAACTTGTCGGAATGATAAAACGCACCATCGAGATGCAGCGTATGTCCTTCCTGCGATCCCAGATCGTGTTGCAGACGCCCTCTTGCGTTCAGAACAAAGGCGCCGTCGCCATTGCGCGCATTCGCAGGAATGGGAATATCAAAAAGCAGCAACTGTCCGCTGGAAGGCGCCTGGTTACGGTTGCGGTCCCATTCAATTCCGGTTGTCAGCGTCAAAGTTCCGCGGGTGCGCTTTTGCTGATATTTAATGCGCTCAAGATAGGTTTGCGCTTCGGCCTCCAGCGTCGCGGGCAGTTTTCCGCTTTCAATCGCCAGTTCCAACTCATAGCGGGCCCGGTCAAACAGACCGAGGCGGTAAAGCACCAATCCATAAAGCACGCGAACATCATGGCGCGTCGGGTCGATTAACAGCACCCGTTCCAGCGTCGCGCCCGCCTCTTTCAAATCACCCGCCGCAACCTGTTGGCGCGCATAAGCGATATTGAGGTTGATATCGTCTGGCGCCGCGAGAATGCGTTCAAAAGGAATTTGCACGGCGTCAGGATCATTACGCGCTGCGTCGCGGCGCTGATCATCCCGTAAACCCTGTTCCGCCGCCTCGCGGGCGGCCTCCTCGGGCTCCTGCGCATAAGCGATTCCGGAACAAAAAAGGCCCGCCGCAACGACCGGCAGTAAAATGCGCGTTAACGCCATAAACTTCCCCCCTCGCCACCATGGCGACCGCCCCTATGCGGCAGAAGAACCATCTCACGGGAGTTCTGCTGCGCCGCAACAAATCTTGCCGCGATCTATCACAACTATGCGCCGAGGCTATTGGGGCTGCAACCGTTTTCTAGACCTAAAAGAACTGGAAACTAACCCGTTTCCTCTTCAGGCGGCCTCGCATCAGCGATGCATAAACAGCTGCCAGATAATGAAGTAATGCGTCAGATGGTGGACCATCTGGTCGATGCCGAACGGAATCCAGAATGACTGCTTATTCATATCCGTGTAGCGGCCCAGCAGATAAGGGCTGGATTTAATCCGGTCCATGATGAAATGCGCGCCGAAATCGAACAAGGCCAAGTACCAGAGCGCCGGATTAACAATCATGACAATGATGAGGGTGGTGGCCGCATGGACAAAGACGTGCACCGCCAGAGGAAAAATATAGCCGGGCCCGGCTTTGGTCTTGCCGCGCACCATCCAGCCCGTCTGCAGAATATAGTCGCCGATTAAATGCTTGAGCTGAAACGTAACCAGCATCGCAAAAACGAACTGGATGTCATTCAATTCCATGGCTTTATCGCTCCCCCCGCGATTGCCGTCCATGACAGGCGTCATCTGAC
>JBCBSY010000577.1:0-1605 GCA_039818925.1 Pseudomonadota bacterium
AATGAATGTGTGGCGCCAGAGCTTTCAGCGGGAAGCACTCGTTAAAGCAGGCCTCGAAAACGAATTAGGATAGGCTGGTCAAATTTTTTATCCCGTCCCAGTTCGAGACAATTCTCTTCCCCTACATGATCCGTTGGGATTGGCGCGAGTGTTAATGCACTCATTCCAAGACGAAATCGCGTTTAGCGCGAGCGAATTTCCACGCTTTCACGCCACCGGCACGGGCTTTGCGTTGTGTGCGGCGGAATGGAACGAGTGGAGTAATGGGAATGGCGCATCCGATAGATATTCATGTGGGGCGGCGGCTGCGGCAACGGCGCCGTTTGCTAGGATTGACCCAGGAAAAGCTGGCGCAGGCGGTGGATATCCGCTTCCAGCAGATTCAGAAATATGAAAGCGGCTCAAACCGCATTTCCGCATCGCGTTTGTGGTCGCTGGCCAAAGCGCTGGATGTTTCGATCTCCTACTTTTTTGAAGGCATGAACGGCGCCGAGCCGCGTCTTGATTTCAACTTGCAGCGCGAAGCCGGATTCGCCGAAGCGCCGGCCGAGGGCCTGCTCGACGAAAAAGAAACCATGGATCTTGTGCGCTACTACTACCAGCTCGGCGAAGAACCGCGCCGGCGGCTTCTCGATCTGGCGCGCGCGCTTTCCGAAAGCTGATCGCGCCCGGGCGCTTCTCTTGTAAATAACTTGCACTGTTGCGCGGCGGTCATCATGATCGCTGCGCAATGTCTTTTTCCGAACAAGATCTCAAGAACCACGCTGACGTCGCGCTTCGCCTTGCAGATGCGGCGCGTGCTGAAACGCTGAAGCGATTTCGAAGCGGCGCGACCATCTTCAACAAGGCCGGCCCCTGGTTTGACCCGGTGACGGACGCCGATCGCGAAGCCGAACGGGTTCAGCGCGACATGATTGAAAAACTTTATCCCGATCATGGCGTGCTGGGTGAAGAGTTCGGCGCAATCGAAAAAGACGGGCCATGGCGCTGGGTCCTTGATCCGGTCGACGGCACCCGCGCCTTTATGTGCGGCGTCGCCAGCTGGGCGACACTCATTGCTCTTGAATATGAGGGCGCGCCGGTCCTGGGGTTGATTGATCAGCCGTTCACCGGGGAGCGCTGGCTGAGCTTTGGCGGGACGACAACTTACATGCGGGCGGGCGAAAGCGTTGCGGCGAAAACCAGCGGCGTCACGGATATTTCAAAAGCGCGGCTGTCAACCACCGATCCGCTGGCGTCGGGATACTTTTCCGAGATGCAAGCTGACGCCTTTGCACGCGTTGCAAAGGCGTCGCGGGTCGCGCGCTTTTCGCTGGACGCTTATGCCTACGCCCTCCTGGCGATCGGTGAAATTGATATCGTCATTGAAAGCGCGCTGCAGCGTCACGACTATGCTGCGCTGATCCCGGTGGTGGAGGGCGCTGGCGGCGTCGTCACCAATTGGCGGGGCGCGGCGCCGGGCGAGGATGATGAAGGTGAACTGGTCGCGACGGCGACGCCGGAATTGCACGAAGCGGTTTTAAAACTACTGGCTGACTGACCGGTCGCAAACGTTTCGTCGAGAAAACCCGTCATGTCGGCTCGCGGTTGTTGAATGCAGCGGCG
>JBCBSY010000578.1:0-1605 GCA_039818925.1 Pseudomonadota bacterium
TCCTTCCGGACCTGACCGGAAGGAAGCAGCCGTAACGAGTTTTCGCTGTGGGTCGTTTCAGCCTTCCACTTTTCCCCAGATTGCGGCTTGTTGGTACGAAGAAAGGCCCTCCGCCTTGCAGGCTGCGCATCGCTCAGCGATAAGTTTCCCATGACGGAGCCTTCGAAATCGACCCCCTATCAGGTGCTGGCGCGCAAATATCGCCCGCAGAATTTCGATGATTTAATCGGTCACGGGCCCATGGTGCGGACGCTGAAAAACGCCTTCGCGTCGGATCGGATCGCGCACGCTTATATTCTGACCGGCGTGCGCGGCGTGGGAAAAACCACCACGGCGCGTATTCTCGCCCGGGCGCTCAATTATGTCGGCCCGAATGGCGAGGATAACGGGCCGCAGATCGAAATGAGCGAGGAGGGGCGCCACTGCCGGGCGATTGCGGAAAGCCGCCACCCGGATGTGATGGAGATGGACGCCGCCTCGCGCACAGGCGTCGGCGACATTCGCGAGCTGATCGAGGGCGTGCGCTATGCGCCGATTGAAGCGCGTTACAAGGTCTACATCATCGACGAAGTGCACATGTTGTCGACCGCAGCGTTCAACGCGCTCTTAAAGACGCTGGAAGAGCCGCCGCCCCATGTGAAGTTCATTTTTGCGACAACGGAAATCCGCAAGCTTCCCGTCACCGTGTTGTCGCGCTGCCAGCGTTTTGATCTGCGTCGTATCGATCCGGAAGAATTGACCGACCATTTGGTGTCGATTGCGGAAAAGGAAAGCGTCGCCGTTGATCGTGACGGATTATGGATGATCGCGCGCGCCGCCGAAGGTTCCGTGCGCGATGCGCTGTCCATTCTCGATCAGGCGATTGTTCAGCATGCGGCGCAAGCAGGCGCTGATGCGGTCAGCGCGGACGCGATCCGCGACATGCTTGGTCTTGCCGACCGGTCTTCGGTTTGGGCGCTGCTCGATGCGGCGATGAAGGGTGACGCGAAACCAGCGCTGGAAAATTTTCGTTCGCAGTATGATTCCGGGGCTGAGCCTGCGCAGATTCTGCGCGATCTGCTCGACCTCACCCATCTCCTGACCCGGATCAAGGCGGCGGGGCCGGACGCAGCGGCGCATGGCCCGGCGGGCGAAGCCGACGCAGAGCGCGCAAAAACCATGGCGGCGGGCCTTGAAATGAATGCGCTGACCCGCGTCTGGTCGCTGTTAATGAAGGGCCTGACCGAAACGCAAACGGCGCCGGACGCCGCCGCTGCGGGCGAAATGGCGCTGATCCGCATCTGTTTCGCCGCCGACCTGCCGACACCGGATGAGGCCCTTCGCGCCTTAAAAAAAAATAGTTCTGGCGCCGCGCGCGCCATAACATCGGCACCAGCCGCGATGCCTGATCCCGTAACGGCGGTAAAACCGTCGCAGGCGGAGAAGGCGCCATCAGGAAATGTCATCGATCTTCAACCGGCGCCGCGCCGGTCAGAAGGCGCGGCGGAGGAGAGCGCTGCGTTGCGCGGCTTCGAAGACGTTGTCCGTCTTGCCGGGAAAAACCGCGACGCGAAACTGCGGACGGAACTTGAGTCTTACGTTCATATTGTTTCCTTCAGCGAAGGG
>JBCBSY010000579.1:0-1604 GCA_039818925.1 Pseudomonadota bacterium
CGCGAATTGCTGCAAGGCATCGATTATGTCGAGGGTCCCTATCAGGCGCTGGACGGCGCCGACGCGGTTGTCATCATTACCGAGTGGGATGAATTTCGCGCCCTAGATCTCGATCGCCTGAAATCCCTGATGAAAGCGCCGGTCATGGTTGATCTGCGCAATATTTACCGTCCCGAGGAAATGGCGGAAGCCGGGATCAAATATCACTCAATAGGCCGGCGTTAAGGGCGGTTTTAGGCGGCGCGCAGTTTCTTCAGGATCGCATTTTTACGTCCGTCGCCAGGGCGCCGCGGCGTCCGGATCTCAAGGTGCGCGCGTTCGAGGATGTCGCTGGTCACCATCGGCGCTTCACTACGAAAGAGCGTCTTTCCGTTGCGGTCGACATAAATGATAAAGAAACCGTCCTCGGCGTTGAGGGCGTGACGCAAAAGCGCTGGGTCGAGCCAGTCGATGGCCTCCCCGTTTTGACGCGGGGTCGCTTCGCCATAGACTTCCATTACGCAGACTTCTTCGCGGATCAGAGCCGCGATCGCCGGCTTCAACAAGCGCCGCTGCATCCGGCAGGCCGGGTGATTGGCGTTCGGCCCAACGATAAACAAGGTATTGCGCGGCGAGAATTTTTTCACCGTCTCCGTCTGGCGCAGGCTGGCCCCGATTTCAGGGAGAAGATTAGGCCGAAAAGACGCCAGCGCGGCGATGAAGCCGAAGACGAGACAGATCGCAATGATGGCGAAAGTCAGTTCCATATCTGTGGAAAATACCTTTTCGTCCTTGCCGGTCGGTTAACCGCGATTCAGGCGGCGCGGACCTACTCCGCTCTCTATTCACGCAAAAATCTCGCCAGTTCCGCCGTCGGGGGCGGTAAGGTTAAGAAAGCGTGAATACCACGCGCGCGGGGCTGGCGGAAGCGCTGTCATGATCGGGGCGGGGAGGCGCTCAGCATTTCGTCGTAGAGCCCGTCTGCAACGCGATGCTTCCTCCGGATCATATAGCCGGCGAGCAGGCCTTGGGCGAGCCCGAGATACAAAAACACGTCCGCAGCGGAAAGCGGCGTTTGTGTGATGATATAAGACAACAAAAACCCTGTCATGGCGCCAAGGGCGTTCATCATATTGTTGGCGGCAAGAATGCGGGAGCGTTTTTCCGACGGCGCGCGGCGCTGAACAGCCGCCATCAACGGCACCATGTAAACATTCGTGGCGATTGAGCCGATCAACAATAGTCCGGCAAAAAGCTGTGCCCGCGTTTGCGAGAAAACCTCAGGAGCTGATTGCAAGGCGCCGTCCGCTGGAGCGGAAAACCCCAGGCTTACGAGGAACGCGGAAAAGATCGCGACCCCGCTGACGCCAGCGCCGATGGCCGACAGCCCAAGCCCTGAACGCCCCTTGGACAAAAGCGAAGCGCCAACGGCGCCGAACGCAGCGCCGATTGCGAACAGCGACATCAAGACTGTCACGACAGTTTCGTCGCCGTAAAGCGTATCGCGGGTGAAGAACTGGATCGTAACCGACACCAATGCGCCCCCGGTCCAATACCACGCGACGCCAAGCACCGGGCGGGTGACGCCCCGGGTGCGCAAGGCAAAGCCGATCAGTTCTTTTCCT
>JBCBSY010000580.1:0-1602 GCA_039818925.1 Pseudomonadota bacterium
TTCAAGCGTTGCGAGGCGAATCGCCATGGCTTCGTCATTTGCGCCCTCGAAATCCGCGTTGTCCGGACGAAACGGCTTGCGCGTGAGGAGGTCGCCTTTCAGGGACGCAACCGGCCCCGATGGACCGGTCTCGTGTTCTTTGCCGTTTTTGCGCCCGTCATTTCCCCCATCTTTGCCGTCATTCATTCATAAGCACCGCTTTTTTGAGTTTGCGGGAAAATATGATCGATCAGGTCGCGAAGCAATGCGCTGGAAAAGCCCTCCCGGCGCGGCGCGTCAATCAGGCTGGCGTAAAGAAGCAGGTTTGTTGTGGCGGCGGCGGTGACGGCGTCGGGGGTCGTGGACGATCCAGATGCTGAAATAGTGAAAAGCAGATCCTGGGCCCGGCGTTCGGCTGCAAGCTCTACATCCTTGATTTGCTCGTAGATTGCTGGCGGCCCGGCCTTTGCGTTGCGGCGGGCGTCACGCAGCGCCTCAATCACGCCCTCCGTCCATGACGCAACTGCGGCATCCGCCTTGCGTAAGGTGTCCTCGCTCAGTGTTTCTCCTTCGCGCGCGCGCCAGCAGCACCAGAGCGCGATGTTCACATCAAAACCAAAACTATCCTGAAGCGACACCAATCGTTGTTTTGCGCCAGGCAAGTCATAAGCAGCGAGCGACCACTGCCAGAACGAATTGCCTTGCGCTGAGTTCATGACGATCGCTTTCCTTTTTCAAGATCCTCCCCCCAGCGTTTGACCAGCGGCGTATCAATGCCGAACAAATCAAGACTGCGCCCAACTGATTGGTCGACAAGATCGTCAACGGTCTGGGGCTCGGCATAAAAAGCCGGGAGCGGCGGCGCGATAATGGCGCCCATTTCTGCAAGCGAGGTCATGGTCCGCAAGTGTCCAAGGTGGAACGGTGTCTCTCTTGTCATCAGCACCAGCCGCCGGCGTTCTTTCAAAACAACGTCCGCAGCGCGGGACAACAAATTGCTCGTCACGCCGGTTGCGATTTCCGACATGGTTTTGATCGAGCAGGGTGTTATCAGCATGCCGATTGTTTCAAATGATCCGGAAGAAATCGGCGCGCCCACATCGCCGATGGCGTAGCGGCAGTCTGCGAGCGCCGCGAAATCGGCGGCCGACTGGTCGAGTTCGTATCGGATCGTCATTTCGCTGGCGCGGCTCAGCACCAGGTGCGTGGCGACGTCCGTTTCCTGAAGGATTTCCAGCGTGCGGCGGGCGTAGACAGCGCCTGACGCACCCGTCACGCCAATTACCAGCTTGCGGGTCTTTTCCATAGCAAACTCAATGCCTTGCCTCTGATTGCATAGCGCATCTGCGAACAAACCGCCAATGATTATGGTTGACCGGCCTTAACAGAAGAATCCGTGACAAGCCGCTCCGTATCATGCTTATATAGGGAGTTCCCACCAAAAAGGAGGCCGAATATGGCGGTAAAAGCTCACATGGAAACGCTGAACAGGCGGCATGAGGAGTTAGAGGCGGCGATTGCCACTGAGACAAAAACTCCCGGATTTGACGACCTTCGCGTGGTGGAGCTCAAGCGCCATATTCGGCCTCCTTTTTGGTGGGAACTCCCTATATAAGCATGATA
>JBCBSY010000581.1:0-1600 GCA_039818925.1 Pseudomonadota bacterium
GATACGCCGGGCGTTCTGCCCGTCTAGGCCGGGACGATTGGCGTCATTGTCACGATATCCGATTTGCCCGCCCGCATTGCTAAGACGTGTACCACAAAACGCGTTTGCAGCCCGTTTCCAGAGTGATTCTGTGGCCGAAATGTGCAAGCAATTAGGTGTGGGATTACGGCGCAAGGGGGCATTAGCGGTGCATGTTTGGAAATTCATCGCGGTCGGTGCGGCGATCGCTATCGCTTCTCAGGGCTCCGTTGCGCCGGCGCAGGATGCGGCAGCATATCAACAGGGAATCGCGGCGTATCGGGCGCAGGACTACGAGACGGCATTCCGCATTTTCAAAGAATTCGCTGAAGCCGGAGACATGAATGTGCAGTATGCGCTCGGGGCGATGTATGAGCGCGGTGAAGGCATTGCGAAATCACCGAGCGAGGCCGCGATATGGTACCGAAAGTCGGCTGATCAGGGATACGCCAGCGCGCAAAACCGTCTGGGCGTTATGTATAGCAGCGGCGTGGGCGTCGCGCAGTCGGATGGCGAGGCCGTAGAATGGTACAGGAAAGCGGCGGAGCAAGGTTACGCTTTGGCGCAATTCAATCTCGGTACAAACTACGAACAGGGCGAGGGCGTTGAGCAATCATACGACGACGCCTTGATTTGGTATCGAAGAGCTGCCGATCAGGGCGATGATTCGGCGCAGCTGAATCTCGGAAATCTGTATTTCTTCGGCAGAGGCGCGACGAAGTCCGAAGCCGAGGCCATGAAATGGTATCGGAGTGCGGCGAACCAGGGAAACGCCGCTGCGCAAGCGAATCTCGGCAACATGTATTTCAATGGCTATGGGACGGAACGGTCCGCCGCCGAGGCGGTGAAATGGTATCGCCAGGCCGCCGACCAAGAAAACGCCAATGCGCAAGCAGCCTTGGCGCTTATGTATGAAAATGGCTGGGGCGGGCTCCCGGAAGACAGGGCGGAGGCAATCGCGTTGTACCGAAAGGCGTCGGCGCAAGGGCATTCAAACGCCATCGCGGCGCTGGAACGGCTTGGCGTTCAACGGTGATGAAGAAACTCAGGATTCAGTCGGTTAAGAAGAGAGAGCCTTCGCTGATTACCGGAAGGCGCCGGAGCGAGGCTCCGGCGATGCGATCGCCGAAGCGGGCGTACCCTTCGTTCTTCCGGATCAGGGAGGCCATCACAACAAGCGCTTTCGCAGGCCAGGCCGGTAATTAAACGCACCGGACCACCAATCTAATCCCGCGGCGGGTCCGTCATGCGCGTTCAGGCGACGTCGCAACCATGCGGCGTCGCCTAAATCAAGACGCGATCAAAGCCCGTCGGCGGCGATTAGCCCCTCAGGCCGGCTGCAACGGCCTGCACCGTGTCCCGCAGATCGCCCAACGTTTCCCCGTCCAGCGCTTCGGCCAGCGAGTCGAGCTGATCGGCGAGATCGGCGTTCGCCTCGCCCGCCGCGTCTCCGGCTTCGGCCAGGCTGGCGCGAAGCGCGGACTCGGCGTCCTCGGCGACGTCCCCGCGCCGCGCGGCCTGATCCAGATAGGCCAGCGCCACAACGGGGTGGGCGGGCCAGGTGACCGGGAACTGCTGCTGC
>JBCBSY010000582.1:0-1599 GCA_039818925.1 Pseudomonadota bacterium
GACAAAAGAGGGGGCGGAAATTTTCACCGCCTCTCCGAAAGGCCTCGACCGGCCGCCTTATTAAGGCTGGATCGCCCCGTGAACGCCCAAAACCCTGAAAAAACCAAATTAAGCCACACGGCCGGCCATCGCGAACGGTTGCGGGCCCGATTCAAAAAAGCCGGCGTCGATGGCGTGCAGGATTATGAATTGCTGGAACTCATTCTGTTTCGCGCCATTCCCCGCCGTGACGTCAAACCGCTGGCGAAAGAGCTGATCGCAGCTTTCGGCGGATTTCCGCAAGTGATCGCCGCTCCGGTCGAGCGGTTGAAGGAAATAAAAGGCGTCTCGGCAAATGTTGCACAGGAGTTGAAAATCGTTCAGGCGGCGGCGATTAAGCTTTCTCAGGCCCGCGTTCTGAAGCGGCCCGTAATCTCATCCTGGAATGACCTCTTATCCTATTGCCGGGCAGCCATGGCGGATGAAAAGACGGAACTCTTTCGGATACTGTTTCTGGACAAAAAAAATATTCTGATCGCTGATGAGGTACAGCAGCGCGGCACTGTCGATCACACGCCGGTCTATCCGCGCGAGGTTGTCAAACGCGCCCTTGAACTTGGCGCCTCGGCGATTATTCTCGTGCACAATCATCCGTCAGGCGATCCCACGCCATCACGTACTGATGTGGATATGACCAATCAGATCGTTAAAGCGGCAGCCGCCCTCAATATCAGGGTGCATGACCACCTTGTTATCGGACATGAAAAGTACGCTAGTTTTAAAACATTGGGGCTTTTATAGTGACCCGGATTATCACGCTGACCCCTAATCCCGCGCTCGACTATGCGGTCGAAGCCGATTTCGTCGAACCTAACCGAAAAATCCGGTGCCAAAATCCGCAAATGCATCCCGGCGGCGGCGGGATCAACGTTGCGCGCTCCTGCGCACGTCTTGGCGCGCATACTTTGGCGGTTCTTACCGCTGGAGGCGTTTATGGGGATGCGTTGATAAAGTCGCTTGCCGCAGAAAATGTTCCTATGAGGATGATCCCGATTGGAGGCGAGACGCGTCTTGCCTTTCATGTGAACAATCATCGTGAAGACAATGAATACCGCTTCAATCTGCCGGGTGCGGAAATGACGGCTGCCGAAACAAGCCGCTTTTTCGATGCCGTGCGCGAAGAAACCGAGGCGGGAGACTTCGTTGTGGCCAGCGGCAGCCTGCCACCTGGCGCGCCCGATGACTTCTGGGCGGAAGCCGCGCACATCGCCAAGGAGCACGGCGCGCGTTTTGTGCTGGATTCGATTAGCGGCCTTAAACCCGCCCTTGAAGAGGGAATCTACATGCTGCGACAGAATGAATATGAATATCCCGCCTTGTCCGGCGGCCCTCTTTCCTGGCCCGATGAAGTCGAGCGTTTCGCCAAAGCGATGGTCAGTGACGGTCGCGTGCAGCATATGGTCGTCAGTCATGGCGGCGATGGTTCCATGATGGCGAGCGCCGATGGCGTATTCACAGCCCCATCATTTAAGATCCGCGCGACCAGCGCCGTCGGTGCGGGAGACAGTTTTGTCGGCGGTTTGCTGACGGCGCTGGCTCGCGGTTCTATCATCGCCGCGA
>JBCBSY010000583.1:0-1595 GCA_039818925.1 Pseudomonadota bacterium
AACTCGCGTATAAAGCCCGACCGCCTCCAGCGCGTTCTGCATCGCCAGCGCGTTCATCACAGTCGCCAGCATGCCCATATAGTCCGCGCTCGCCCGCTCCATGCCTTGGGCCGCCGGAGACACGCCGCGAAAAATATTGCCGCCGCCGATGACCAGCGAAATCTCGGCGCCCAGCTCCTTGGCGTCTTTGACCTCGCGCGCGATGCGTTGAACCGTATCGTTGTCGATTCCGTATTGCCCCGGGCCCATCAGCGCTTCGCCGCTGATTTTCAACAAGATACGCCGGTATCGTAAGGATGATCCGGTCTTGGCGGATGGCTCGGACATGATTCGCTTTCCTTGGCCGGAGAAACGCCGGCAGTCTACGCTGATGCGCCATGAATTGGCAGCCCTCGCGCCGCAGCGAGCCTGCCTTTTCAATGGGCCCAACAAAAAAGCGCTGCGCAGGGGCGTCCCGCGCAGCGCTTGTGACGCTTTCCCCCTCCGGCGTCAAACGCCAAAGGGGTCAAAATCAGTCTTCGTCGTCGTTCTTTTCGACGCCGTCGCCCAATTCGAGACGCGCAAAGCCAATCAGCTCAACCGGCGCGCCAACATCGCCAGCGGCGTTTTCGATCACCTTGCCGACTTTGGTCTCGCCATCGATAACGAATAGCTGCTCAAGCAGCACGGATTCTTCGTAAAACTTGCGCAAACGGCCCTCGACCATCTTTTCGATGATGTTTTCCGGCTTGCCGGATGCGCGCGCCTGATCGGCAAGGATTTCCTTCTCGCGGTTAACCACGTCCTGATCAAGCTCGCCGATATTCGCCGCCAGCGGCCGCGCCGCAGCCACATGCATGGCGATCTGTTTGCCAAGCGCTTCGAGTTTGGCTTTATCGCCGCTCGATTTCAGGCCGACAATGACGCCGATCTTGCCGGCGCCGTCCGTGACCGGACCGTGCACGTAAGACGCAACCACGCCTTCATCGACGACGATGCCTTGCGCCCGGCGCAGGTTCATGTTCTCGCCGATCTGACCGACCATTTCCGCCACATGCTCGTCAACAGACTTGCCGGCGCCCGGGAATGTTTCCGCACGCAGCTTGTCGATATCGCCGTTTACAGAAATCGCGGTGTTGGCAATGTCACGCACCATTTTCTGGAACAGTTCATTACGCGCCACAAAATCTGTTTCCGAGTTGACTTCAACAACCACGCCCGTCGCGCCTGACGCATCTGGCTCAACGGCAATCGCGACAAGACCTTCGGCGGCCGTTCGGCCGGCTTTTTTCGCGGCTTTGGAAAGGCCTTTCTTGCGCAGCCAATCGACAGCGGCGTCCATATCGCCGTCAGTTTCCTTGAGGGCTGTTTTGCAGTCCATCATTCCTGCGCCGGTCATGTCGCGCAGTTGCTTCACTGTTGCTGCGGTAACGCCAGACATCAGTTTCTCCTTCAGTTGTATCAGTTGTGCGCGAGTGGCGCGCGTCTCATCCGAATATATCGTTTCTGTGTGACAGGCCGGCGATGGCGATAGCGCCAGGCCCGCCCGTCTCACTGGCTTTCGTCGCGCCGGTCTTAGGCGCTGGCTTGCTGTTCCGGCGCCGGTTCAGCTGGAG
>JBCBSY010000584.1:0-1586 GCA_039818925.1 Pseudomonadota bacterium
ATCACCCTTGGCTATATCGAGAATGTCAGCGTTGGCAATCTCAATCTGGAAATGAAAGGCAAGCTCGACACCGAAGCGGATACGACCTCCGTTCACGCCTATAACATGAAGGTTTACAAGCGGGCCGAGCGCGACAACTGGGTGCGGTTTCGGCTGATCGGCAAGGATGGCCGCGCCGTTCGCTACGACCAGAATGTGGTTCGTTTTGCCAACATCAAAACCAAAACCGGCGGGACGATTCGGCGGCCAGTGATCCATTTGCCGATTTGCGTCGGCGGAAAAAGAGCGCGCGCCGAAGTCAACCTGGCTGACCGGGGCGATTTTGATTATGAAATCCTGATCGGCCGCGAGTTTCTCGCCAATCGCGTGATGGTCGATTCGGGCCGGACCTTTATCGCAGAGGAAGAATGCACCCCCTCTGAAGATGGCGTCGATGAAAACTAGCTTGCCTCATGCGGTGCTGCTGGGGATTGGGCTGATTGCGGCGGGCCTTGCGATTTTCTTACTGAAGTCAGTGGCGCTGCAATATCCGTTGGCGCCGGGTGCGCGTGCGAGTTTATGGAATTTCGAGCTCTATCTCGAATTCGAGGGACGCAACACGCCTGCGCGCATCGAGGCCTATCTGCCCGCAAGCGATGTTGAACGCGCCTTTCCGCAGGAAGAGTTTTATAGCGGCTCGTTTGGCTTGAGCCTTGTTGGGGAACCGCAGACGCGTAACCGCAAAGCGGTGTGGACTTATCGATACCCGGATAATCGAAAAGTGCTGCGCTATGCAGCGCAAACGCTTGGCGAGACCACGTCGACGCCGTTGCCGCTTTCCTTTCGCGAATCCGAACTGCAGGCGATCCCTGCCGAAGTCGATCCGGTAAAACGCCAAGCCTTTATCGTCTGGTCCGGCAATCTTCGCCAGCGGTCAGCCGATGACCGCTCCTTTGCCGATCTCGCAATCGCAGAGACCTTTGGCGACCGTGGTGAGACCGAACAATATGCCGACGAGATCGCCGCCCTCCTAGACGCCAATCCCGGCGTTGTTGGCCGGCTCGAGCTTGTCCGGCAGCTTCTGCGCTCGCAAGGGGTGCCGGCCCGCATCGCCGGCGGCGTCTATCTCACCGAAGACCGTCGCCGCGTCGAGACCCGCCGCTGGCTCGAATATCATATTGACGGCGAAGATTTCCGGTATTTCCCCGGTGGCGCGCCGTCCCGGTTTTTTACAATCTGGTACGGCGAGGTCCCGCTTGTCGATGCGCGTGGCGTTGATAATCTCGATGTCCAAATTGCGCTGCAGGCGCAGCAAACCTCCGCCGCGTCAATCGCGCAAAACGCGCCCGGTCCTGCAGGCGATTTTGGAAGGGCGATCGGGTTTTCTAGTCTGCCGCTGACCACTCAGCTGGTTTATCAGGTGCTGATCACGATACCGGTCGGCATCACCATCCTTGTCTTTTTGCGTCAGTTCGTCGGTGTGAAAACGCTTGGCACATTCATGCCGGTGCTGATTGGCATTGCTTTTCGTGAAACGGCGTTGCTCAATGGCGTGTTGTTGTTCTCACTGCTGATCGGTCTCGGCCTTGCGCTTCGGTTTTATCTGG
>JBCBSY010000585.1:0-1583 GCA_039818925.1 Pseudomonadota bacterium
TGCCCGCGGCTTTCTTTGGTCCGCGCATCCGTAAGCTCATTCAGTCCCAGATTGCGCCCCGGGCGCCCTATGGCGTTTTGCGCCGTGCGGCGAATGCGTTTGCGCATCTGGCGACGCCTATCGCTCTTTATCTTGTTTTGCAGATCGCGGTGATTGCGCTGCAGGCAGCCGGCGGCACGATCGGGTTGATTTCCGCCGGCGTCAGCCTCCTGACCGCTTGGATCGTCATCCGGCTGGTGACGCTGGTCATTCGCTCGCCATTCTGGTCCCGTGCTGCGTTTTATATCGCCTGGCCGATTGCGGCGCTCGACGCTTTCGGCGTCCTCGATGATGTTATTCGCCAACTTGATGCGTTCTCCATCCCAATCGGCGAGGATCAGAACGGATCGCGCCAGACTTTCTCCGCGCTCGACCTGTTTCGTACGCTTGCGGTGTTCGGCGTCCTTTTCTGGGGCGCGCGCTTTCTCAATCACCTGATCTCAGGGCGCATCAACGCCATTGACGAGCTGACGGTTTCGTTCAAGGCGCTGCTTTCAAAAATTCTCGACGTTTTGTTGCCGGTGATTGCACTGGTGGCGGCGCTGCAGATTGTCGGCTTTCCGTTTGGCACGCTTGCGATCTTTGGCGGCGCCGTTGGTCTTGGCATTGGTCTTGGCATGCAGCGCACCGTGTCGAATTTCTTCGCCGGTTTCACACTGATCGCCGACAAATCCATCAAACCGGGCGATGTGATTGAAATTGAAGGGACATATGGTTGGGTGACGGAAATGAACGCGCGCTATGTCACGCTGCGCACCCGCGACGGGACCGCCTATCTCGTCCCTAACGACAAGTTTATCGAAGAAGGCGTCGTCAACTGGTCCCATGACGACAGGGTGGTTCGGCTGCACGCGCCGTTCGGGATCGCCTATGGCACGAAGGACTTGCGCGGCCTTGCGCGCCGCTGCGAGGAAACCGCCCTCTCTGTGGACAGGGTCCTGAAAACGCCGTCACCGCGCTGCAATCTGATGGAGTTTGGCGACAGTTCGATCAATTTCGATTTGCGCTTCTGGATCAATGATCCCTCCAACGGGTCGGCCAATGTGCGCAGCGACGTCATGATGGCGATCTGGGACCTGCTTCATGAAATGGAGATCGAAGTGCCGTTCCCGCAACGCGATCTGCATATCAAATCCGCTCCGGAGGGCCTGAAAATCGTCTCTGAAACCCGGGCTGACGCTTTGTCAAACCCGCGTGAAGACTGAATCGCCACGTTGCAGGCGAGGCGGCGGAGGGCCTATACTGCGCCTTGGGGGCGATGAGCATCGCCAGTTGATTTTTTCAGTCGGGCATCAATGGTCGGGAGACACGCAATGTATCGTACTATCACGCTCGCAGGAACGGCGCTCTTGCTTGCCGCCTGTACAACCGCCACACCTTACGGCCCCGCCAGCGGGTCGCGTGGCTATGGCTTTTCAGATCAGCGGATCGAAGAAAACCGCTACCGGGTGACGTTTCGCGGAAATTCGGTGACGTCGCGCTCAACGGTGAGTTCCGCAGCCCGGTACAAAAGCGCATTTTCCACGGTTTCGCGCGACGTCACC
>JBCBSY010000586.1:0-1580 GCA_039818925.1 Pseudomonadota bacterium
CGGGCAGCCGTCTGCGCACCCGCGTCACCTGCCTGACCGAAACCGAGCGTGAATTGTTGCGCAAGAGCGTCAATCAAAACCGGCGCGACACGCAGGTCACCGGTCCCGGCAGCGGTTTCCCGCAGCCGTAGTCGATGTGATTTTCGAAGAAAGACCGCCTCTTAAGAGGCGGTCTTTTTTTTGTCCGACATCGCCGCCTGGAAATGCGACGCGTCATGATTTGAGGCAATTAAACCTCCAGGCAAACATGAAAAAACCGTAAGGCGGAGCAGATATCGAAACGCCGATTAAGTCAGTATAGTTTGAAACGTAATTTGGGGTTTTGGGCTGTATCTGAACTTACAGGAGATTTTCGATGAAACTTCTTGCAATCGCGGCGCTGGGCGCCGGCGGTCTGACGGTGGCCGCCTGCGAGACAACGGACGATTATAATAACCGCTACGCTTCCACCTTCGTCAGCCAGTGGGCGAACGAGGAAGTGGTCTGCGACGAAGACATGGTGACGGGCAGCCGTCTGCGCACCCGCGTTACCTGCATGACCGAAACCGAGCGCGAGATGCTTCGCAAGAGCGTCAATCAAAACCGGCGCGACACGCAAATCACCGGCCCCGGCAGCGGCTTCCCGCGCTCTACGCCGGAATGATCTGAAACTTTCGAGGAAAGGCCGCCTCATCGGGCGGCCTTTTTTTCGTCCCGACGCCGGTGATTGTCAGCATAAGATGACGCGGACGCGGCAATCGCGCTAGAACCTGTTCCGGACACCAGCAAGATATTTCCGGGAGAAACGCCCTTGAGCGCGGCCATCATCGAATCCACGGGGCTTTGGACCCCGACCGACTCCATTTCGAATGAAGAGCTGGTCGCCAGCTTCAACGCCTGGGTCGCGCGTTGGAACGCCGATCACGCCGCCGAAATCGACAGCGGCGAGATCGAGGCGAGGACGCCCTCTTCCGTTGAGTTCATTGAAAAGGCGAGCGGAATCAAATCGCGCTTCGTCCTGTCCAAGGACGCGATCCTGGACCCGGACATCATGGCGCCGCGTCTGGCCGAACGCCCCAATGAGGACATCTCGATTCTCGCCGAGATGGCGGTGAAAGCGGCGCGGGACGCGCTGCGGCGCGCGGGAAGGGCCGCAGCCGATGTGGATGCGGTGATCTGCGCCTGCTCGAACCTTCAACGCGCCTATCCGGCTATCGCCATCGAAGTACAGGACGCGCTGGGCGTTGAAGGATGGGGCTTTGACATGAACGTCGCCTGCTCATCGGCGACCTTCGGCCTGCAAGCCGCGGCCGACATGATCGCCGCCGGGCATGCGCGCTCCATCCTGGTGGTCAATCCGGAGATTTGTTCCGGGCATCTGAATTTCCGCGACCGCGACTCGCATTTCATTTTTGGCGATGTCGCGACCGCTATTCTGGTGACCCGCGAAGATCTGGCCGACTCTGGTTGGCGCATTCTGGGGTCCAAGCTGAAGACGCAGTTCTCCAACAATATCCGCAACAATTTCGGCTTCCTGAATCGCGCCGCGCCCGAGGGCGTCGGCGCCGAAGACAAGCTGTTCATTCAGGAGGGCCGCAAGG
>JBCBSY010000587.1:0-1574 GCA_039818925.1 Pseudomonadota bacterium
CTTCGCCCCGCGCATAACCAGCAGCGTTTTCGACAAAATTGCGCAGGCTGAAAATGATCTCCGGACGTCGTTTCAAAGTCTGCGGCGGCGTGCCGTCAAGGCTGTTTGTTTCGATACGGATTTCAGGGCCCCCCGGTTGATCAAGATAAGGTCCCGCCGATTCGCGCAATAGTGCGTCAACACTCAGCTTGTCGTGCATTTCATCGCCCGCGTCGCCATGGCTTGAAAGGCGTCCAAGGATATCCCGGCACCGTTCGGCCTGGCTGACCAGCAGCGCTGCGTCATCGGCAAGGTCTTCTTCTTCCGCCTGACCCTTGCGCACATCGCGCAGCATCTCCTTGGCGGTCACCTGAATGGTTGCAAGCGGGGTTCCCAGTTCATGCGCCGCAGCGGCGGCCAGCCCGCCCAGCGCCGCAAGTCTTTCTTCGCGCGCAAGCACAAGCTGGGTCGCCGCCAGCGCTGAGCGCATCTGCGCTGACTCGGCGGCGATCCGATGAGCATAGGCGGCAAAGAAGGCGATGGAAAAAGACAACGCCGCCCATATGCCGGCTTTATAAACCGGCGCCAGGTCCAGCGCATCGCCCGGAAACCACGGCAGGGGCATATGGTAAATGGCAAGCAGGCTGACCCCGGCGATGGCAAGGGCGGCAATGCCGATTGTAAAACGCAGCGGCAGAACGCTGGCGGCGATCATGACGGGTGCGATGATCAACGCCGAAAACGGGTTTTGGATGCCGCCCGTGAAAAACAACAAGGCGCACAGCTGTACGATATCAAAGGCGATATGAGCCGCCGCCTCGCGGTCTGATAAAAAGCGCTGCGGCGAATACCGCAAGGTGGTGAACAGGTTAAGCCACGCGCTGGCGGCGATGGCGCCAAGGCAAAGGCCCAGCGGCGCCGGAAACCCCAGTGCAAAATGCACGATGGCGATCGACAGCGACTGCCCTGCAACAGCGAGCCAGCGCAATGCCGTTAATGTGCGCAGGCGCACAGGCCCGCGCAGCGCGTTCATGGCGGCCTGTGAGTCTGCAAGCGCATGCGGCATTCCGTGCTTTTACCCTGTCTGTTGTTCTGAATGAAAGGCGTTTAAAGAGAGCCGGTGTGAATAATACGGCGGAGGCGCGGTCATGGTTCGTTCAATTGCAGCAGCTTTTCTTCTGCTCGCCGGTTGCGGCGGCGACGCGCCGTCGACGGCCATTCCAACCGAGGGCGTCGTGGCGCTTTCGGAGCAATTCACTGGCGATTTCAGTCTGATCGATAAAACCGGGGCGGCGGTTAACGATGAGGACCTGGAAGGCAGGGTGATGCTGGTTTATTTCGGCTTTACCAACTGCCCCGACGTTTGTCCCGGCGATATCGGCGTCATGAGCGCGGCCCTGAACGAGCTTGGCGGCAAAGCGGATGAGGTGGCGCCGGTGTTCATTTCCGTTGACCCGGAGCGCGATACGCCGGCCGCGCTGACTGACTATTTCGGCTTTGATGATCGGATCATTGCGCTGACCGGCTCTGTTGCAAAGGCTCCTTCACGGCGTAAACCTTAAATCCCTGACGAGCCGCATCCGCCGCTGCAACAG
>JBCBSY010000588.1:0-1566 GCA_039818925.1 Pseudomonadota bacterium
GTCTTGAACCGCATCGGCCTGTAAGGGTGGCAATTCTGGCGTCAGGTTCAGGTTCTGGATTGCGGGAAATGGCAGGGCGAGGATGCAGTAATCCGAACGCAGTGTTTCCTGGTCACTCGAAACAGCGACGCCGGCGTCGTTTTTTTCAACGGAATGAACAGCAAAGCCTGGTTTGACTGCGTCCCCGAGAGATGCGGCCATGGCTTCAGGCAGCCTTTGCGAACCGCCTTCAATCGCACCGGAGGGACCAAGCGCGGCGTCCTCTGCAAAAAGTCGCAAGCTGCGCCAGACATTGATCATCGAATAGGTATCAAGTTCATTGGCGTTGAGCGCGACGTTCATCAGCTTACGGGAAGGCGCGTCAAAGCCGAGTGTTCCCAGAAAGGCGTCCGCAGACTGATCGATGTCCGGTGTTGCTTCACGCCATGCGCCAGCCCACGCGAACGGATTTTGTCGTGCTGACGCTGCGAACAAGGCGCGGTCTGGCGGCGCCGCACGAAATGCATCCGGAAACGGGTTCGCCCTCGCAGTGCTCCATTCGCTCTGCAACATGCGCTGGTCGCCAATTGCGATCAAGCGGTCGCGGCTTGGCGGGGGTGGGGAGGGGTTGATCGCAACGCCGAGTTTTTCCGCCGCATATCGAATACGCGCATAGGTTTGCCCAACTTGCGAGCCGCCGGCTTCCGGTCGCCCATTGACATCGTCGAGGGTCCAAAGCCGCCCGCCAATGCGGTTTGAGGCTTCCAGCACGATCACTTTATAACCTTGTTCGGCGAGCCACATTGCCGAGAACAGCCCGGACAGGCCCGCGCCGATCACGATAACGTCTGCGTCTTTCCTTTGTGTGATCGCTGGTGCGCAAGCGGCCAGGGTTCCCGCTGCGGCGGCGGACAACACGCCGCGCCGGGTGATGCTTTGATTGGCGTACTGTTTTAAGCGCGGCGCAAGCGGATTGGGGCTGGGTTTTTTTGACGCCAAGGCGATCCTCCCAAGGGGTTCCGTTTCTGGAGAAATGATATACCATTTTGAGAAAGCGCTAAAGTCCAGGTGAGGGAAGCGAATGGAACAGTCCGGCGGCTCTGAGTTCAAGCGAGGATGGCCCATTGTCGCGTCGGCTGCGGTCGGCGTCGGTCTTGGTCTCTCGCCCTTGCCGTTTTACACCATCGGGGTTTTCATCCCGCCGCTATTGGCGGAGTTCGGACCCATGGGTTGGACGCCGGGCGACATCTTGAATGCTCTGGCGATCTATACCTTTGGCGCGTTTGCGGCCTCTCCCGTCATTGGTTTGTTGACGGAGCGGTTTGGCGCAAGGCGGGTCGCGCTGACGTCCATTGTGACTTTCAGTCTCGCCATGATGGCGCTGTCGCTGAATAACGGCTCGAAGCTGCTGTATATTGCGCTCTGGCTCGTTCTGGCTTTCGCTGGCGCAGGGACCTTGCCGATTACCTTTACGCGCCCTGTGGCGAACTGGTTTCAAAACAATCGCGGCATCGCGCTGGGGATCGCGTTGATAGCGACCGGCATTTACGGTGCGCTCGCCAAATTTTTTGCGCAGTATATGGTTGA
>JBCBSY010000589.1:0-1550 GCA_039818925.1 Pseudomonadota bacterium
TCTATCGCCACCGCCTGCTCAATCAACTCAAAAGCCCGATCAAGATTCTCGCCGCGCTCCGCCCAGGAATAGCCCAGATAATTGAGCGCCGTGGGTTCTTTCGGGGCAATTTCGACGGCGCGTTCCAAATCGGCCTCCGCCAGCGGCCATTGATCGATGGCGATCAGGGAAGCGGCGCGTCCGACAAAAAAGCGCCAAGAGTCTTCTGGCGGATCTTCAGCCAATCCATCGATCAGACGGCCGTAAAAACGCACTGCTTCGTCGTGGTTTTCCTGGCTGGCGAGCAAATTAGCCAACGTGAACTGCGCCTCCACTGCATCACTGGATCGCGCCGCCGCCCGCAGAACCTTCATCGCCTCTTCGTCACGATCCAGCGATAACAGCCCGCCGGCAATCTCGATCTGCGCCTGTTCGTAAAACGCCGATGAAGGGGGAATGCGGCGCAGCATATTCAACGCTTTTTCGTTGGCGCCATAAGCGTTCAGAATCGAGCCCGCAAGACGCTGCGCATGATCAAAATCCGGCGCCAGATAGAGCGCCATCTGGGTGAAGGCGAGCGGCATGTCGTAATTGGGGTCGCCAACCCGCATGCCGGCATTCTCAACCGCTTCACGCTGATCGATCATCTGCTGCAGGATCGCCGCCCCAAAAGAGTAAAGCGCAACCGCGGCGCCTCGCTGCGGCGACACCTCGGACCAGGTGCGGTCTGCGCGTCCGGAATCAAGGCGCGCCAGCCCTAGCTCCGCCACCTGGCGATCCGGCCCCGGATACTGCGCCAGCAGCTCATAATGACTGCGCGCCGCATCCACATCGCCCATGCGCTGCAGAAATGATCCGTATGCGTCTCGTCCAACAACGCCGCCGTAGCTCATCAAGGCCAGCTGGTAGGCCGTGCGGGTTTCATCTGGAAGCCCCGCGTTTTCAAACAGGAACGCCTGATGCAGAGGGTGAAATCCGCGAAAGGTTTCACCATCTTTCGCCGCAAGCGCTTTCAGGCCAGCTTCCGGCCCTTCTTCTCCGGCAATCGCCCAGGCGTCGAGAATGATCATCGCAGCGGAAAAATATTCAATCTGCGCATTCACCGACAAGGCTTCGCGCGCCGCCGCGTAGTCTTGCGTTTTCAGATAATGCGCCGCCAGCGCAAGACGCGCGAGATCGTCATCATCAGGGTCGTCATTTTCAAGGATGCGCCGGGCAAGACTGGCCGCAGCGTCAATATCGCCTGACGCCACATTGAAAAAGAAAGCGCCGCGCAAAACTTCATCGGCTTCCAAGCCTTCCTGCTCAGCGCCGCGAAAGGCTTCGGCGGCGGCCGCAATATCGTTGTTGCCGGCAGCAAGCCGGCCAGTCAGATAATCACCGACTACGCTGGTTTCTTCGGGCGCGCTGACGCACCCGGAAACACCTGCAGCAATGAGGGCCGATAAAGAGAAAAGCCTGATACGCGACACCTTTGATTCCTTACATATTCGGATAGTTCGGACCGCCTCCGCCTTCCGGCGTCGTCCAGACAATATTTTGCGACGGATCTTTAATGTCGCAAGTTTTGC
>JBCBSY010000590.1:0-1547 GCA_039818925.1 Pseudomonadota bacterium
CCCCCAAGTATCATTGAATTTCTTGAAATGGTCGATGTCGCATAGCACCAGCGCCAAAGGCTCGTTTGACGAGGACGACCCTGGATAACGCCTACAAGCTTGCGGACAAGATCAGGGGTGCGATTGAATCCCGCCGCCTCCGAAAACGGCGCACGGACGAAGATCTCGGCGTTATCACAATCTCCATGGGCGTGGCGCAACTTGACGAGCAAGACAGCATGGAGAGCCTGATCGAGCGCGCCGACACTTGCCTCTACGCAGCAAAAGCGGCTGGTCGCAATAAGGTGCTCGACGAACGTGACTTAAAAGCGCCCGACACCGAAGCCCACCACGGCGCGGCTTAATCCTCTCCGGCGAGGCGCAAGAGGTAATCGCGCGCCTCGTTTATTTTTGCAGCAAGATAATCCGTTCCCCCCTTATCGGGATGGAGCTGTGCGATCAGTTTGCGGTGAGCGGTGCGGATCGCATCCGGGCGCGCGCCGGCTTCCAGCCCCAGTACGGACAACGCTTCTTCCTCGCTCATCCGCCGGACTGGAGATGTTGGCGGCGCCTCGCGGATATCCGCGCCGGCAGACTGGTCGCGCCAGGCTTCGATAGCCGCGACCCCGCCCGCCGCGATCAGGACCATAAACGCCAGCGGCCAGAGTTTCGCCGCCAGCAGCGCCGCAGTCAGCGCCAGCCAGGCGACAATTTTTAGCGTTGTCATCGGGCGCGCACGCTCATCGCCCTGCGCGCCCGCCAGACGAAACAACAACCATCCGGCGGCGGCGATGGCGATCAATAGAGCGAGCAACGCAAATCCCATCTGCCAAGCATAACCCTACTCGGCATGCTTTTCGATGGGGGGCCGACGGTCCCTGCGTCAGGCGGCCTCGGCCTTCGCGTTCTGATCGGGTGAGGTATTGTCTTTGTTTTCAGGCAAATTGAGCAGTGACACCAGCGATCTAATTTCGAGCCGCGCAGTCACATGGCTCATCGTTGTGAGCCGAATCGGCGAATCGACACCGCCCAGATCAAGCAAGGTCAGCCCGATCGGGAACAACTCCCGATAGATCACCCGATCCCCAAACCCGCGCGCCAATCGAAAGCCGATCCGCGAGGACAGCTCTTCGAGTTTGTCACCCATGGTTTTCTTGTTGCGGGCGCGGGTGGCCGAAAGACGGTTGCGCATCACCACCCAGTCGATCCCCCCCGGAACCCCGGTCATGGCGCGCTGCTTACGGGCCGTCCAGACCATCTCACTGTAAAGGCTCGGACCCAGCACTTTGCCGCTTGCCGGATCCATTCGGGCGAGCAGGTCGAAATCGACGAAACTGTCATTCAGTGGGGTGACGATTGTGTCGGCGTGCAGGTGCGCAAGCCGCGACAAGTGCGTGTTCGCGCCCGGACAATCGATCACCACAAAATCGCAGCCCGATAGCGACATTAGCGCCGCCTTCAGGTTTTCGGTCTCTTTGTCGCGCGCCGCCGCGCGGCTATCCAGCGACGATGGCTCAACATTCACCAATTCTGGAAAAACAAGCTCTTTCCCTTTGCTTTCGCTGAAC
>JBCBSY010000591.1:0-1536 GCA_039818925.1 Pseudomonadota bacterium
CAATGCTGCCGGATATTATCGCCTAGCCGCGTTGCTTAACCGCTTTTCTGCGCGCCTTGACGGCATACATCGCGTCGTCGGCCCGTTCCATCGCCTCATCCGCCGACAGGCCTTTGTCGATCTCCACCACGCCACAGGAGATATGCGCTGTGAAATTCGTCTCTTTCCAGGGCACCGGGGCGGCCGACACCGCCCTTGTAAGCTGCGCGGCTTTAAGTTCTGCTGTCTGCTTATCCGCTTGCGTCAGCAGCACGCCGAATTCGTCGCCGCCGAGACGGCCCACCGCATCGGTCTGACGCACATTGGCGGACAACACGCTCGCCACATGGGCCAGCGCCACATCGCCAGCGCCGTGGCCCATTTGGTCGTTGATTTTTTTGAGGTCATTGAGGTCGACAAAAACCAGGCTGGCTTTCATCGCATAGCGGTCGATCATCGCAAGCGCTCGATCAAGTTCGCGCACAAACGCTCGACGGTTGTAGATGTCGAGCATCGGATCGCTGTAAGCGAGCCGCTCAAGCTCCTCCATCTGTTGCCGCTTTTCGAAAAGCTCTGCGCGCAGGGACTGAACCTCTTTCATCAAACTGGCCAGCGCTTCACGGACTTTCGGCGTCAGTTCTGCGTCCGGTATGCCAGCAAGAACAAGATGATCTGTTGGCGCCGGCGCATTGGCCGCCGCCGGCGTCGTCATGGCGGCCCCACGTTTGCGGTTGACGCCATCTGCGCGATGCGTTTTTGGCGCGTCCCCAATTTTCATGCCGCCCTCCCAGCGCAAAATCTCAAACTCTGTAAAATAAACAGCCCCGTGGTATTTATCCCGACCAGCGCGATCCTGCCAGTAAGCCCGATTCGGTCAGTTGCAGGCACAATCACGCGCCCGTGTTCTGTTTCATGCCTGAATTCAGCAGAAAAATCGATTCGGCGCGTGGACCGCTCGCTTCACCGCTTGCCCCTTGTGACAAACGTCGCTGGAGACCAATTTGGACCATGCGGATAAGGTCGCGTGAAGTCCCCTTCTATGTCGCGACCGGCTCCCGCGTCCGGTGAGAGGAGGCGCTAGTTCTCGCGCCCCCGTCTTAAGGCTGGCGTCTCCTCGTTCGGACTTTGCTTGCACCCAATGCACTGCCTGCTATAAGCGCCGCTTTCTTGCGGCGGAGGCTTACTATGGGCGAAGCGACTGACGCGCCACTGGTCGGCATTATCATGGGCTCGCGTTCAGACTGGCCCACGATGAAACTTGCGGCGGACATGTTGGACACTCTCAAGGTTAGCTTTGAAAGCAAGGTTGTTTCCGCACATCGAACGCCGAAACGGCTGTACGACTATGCGACTGGCGCCAAAGCGCGCGGTTTGAAGGTCGTAATCGCGGGCGCCGGCGGGGCTGCGCATTTGCCCGGGATGGCCGCCTCGATGACGCCGTTGCCGGTGATCGGCGCCTGATTGCGAATCTCGATACCGAGTCTGTGGGTGGCAGCGCCGTCGTAGTCCGGCGCTGCCGGGTAGTCCGTCAGGGCGCGCTCGAACGCGTAGGTGTAA
>JBCBSY010000592.1:0-1515 GCA_039818925.1 Pseudomonadota bacterium
GGTCATGACGCCAATTCCTGCTTGTCAGCGAAACCAAGATTTCGGCACACTTGCGCCGCTAGTCCGGCGCTGTTCATTGTATAAAAATGGAATGCGTCAACGCCCTGTGATAAAAGGCGCTCACAAATTGATGTCACGATGTCAGCGGTGACAGCAACGCGCGCCGGGCGATCATCATCGAGACCTTCGTACTTTCGTTGCAAATGGCCTGGAATGAAGGCGCCGCAAAGCGAGGCCATCCGCGACAGACCCTTGAAATTTGGCTGCAACATCAGACCGGGAACAACCGGCTGCTTTGCACCGGCGTCAGCCACTGCATCGCGAAAGCGCAGGAAAATTTCAGGCTCAAAGAAAAACTGTGAAATCGCGCGATCCGCGCCGGCGTCGAATTTTCGCTTAAGGTTTTCTATCTCGTGCGGGAGACCACGCGCCTCCGGATGAGCCTCGGGATAACAGCCAACGGAAATGTCGAAGTCTGCGATCGCGCGCGCCCCCGGTATCAGATCAGATGCAAAAGCATAACCTTCCGGGTGCGGCGCATAAGCCTCGCCAATTCCGTCTAAAGAATCGCCGCGCAGGGCGACAATGCGCCTGACGCCGGCTTTCCAATAGTCGCGCAGGACTGAGTCAATTTCCGTGCGGGAGGCGCCAACGCAGGTGATGTGGCCAGCCACCGGCACGCCGCCGCGCCCAGCGAGCGACCTGATTAGCCCGATCGTGCGGTCGCGAACCGATCCGCCAGCGCCGTAGGTGACCGAGATAAAGTCGGGCTCAAGCGCGGATAGCGGCCCCAGAGCAGCGTCCAGACGCGTCTCACCTTCAGAGGTTTTGGCCGGAAACACTTCAAAAGAGAATCGCGGATGTGCCATGGTCAGCGTGCAACCCCTTGCATTTTATTAGTTATTTCCATTTTGCCCGATCTTGATAGGTGCGCATTTCATCTATATCAGGATATAAACATATCTTTATATGCCTTGAAAGCGAATTTTCAGAGGGTCCGGCCACAAAGCGCACGCCTGTGAGCCAATTCTATCCGATCCTAGCAGGCGCCGAACTTCTTCGACGTTGGAAAACCTTTCGGCGCAATGCGGCCTGCTTGCGCACGCTTGCCCACATAAGGCTTCCAGTCATCAATGGTCTGCACCCGGTCTGAGCGATCAGTCCAGGTGAGCCCTTCTTTTTTCGAAAAGAGCTTTGCGTCGGAAAGGCCGCCTTTTTGATATTTCTGCAAGACGACGCCTTTGCCGCGCGTCATCTCCGGCAACTCGTTCGCCGGAAACACCAGAAATTTCTTGTTCTCGCCGACCACTGCCAGCATGTCGCCTTCCGCGACCCGGCACACCGCCGCTTCCGCGCCTGCCGGCACGTTCAAAACTTGTTTTCCTTTGCGTGTGTTGGAAACACATTCGTCTTCCGGCGCAATAAACCCGTGCCCTGATGACGACGCCACCAGAAATTTCTGGTGTTTCCGGCGAACGAGTTGCCGGAGATGACGCGCGGCAAAGGCGTCGTCTT
>JBCBSY010000593.1:0-1512 GCA_039818925.1 Pseudomonadota bacterium
AACTTCAAACGCGAGGCCATGAAAGCGCCGCTCCTACGCGATTTGTTGCTGACAGACTCAATTTATATCTCCTCCAATATCACATTCGATAATCTTGATCCGCTGTCGACCTATTTGGGGAAGCCTGGTGATCCGGCGAAGGGCGGCATCCCTTTTGACGAATATCTCCGCCGTCAGCGCGAACATCGCGACGCGGAAATCCGCGCCCTGCTCGACACGCCGCGCTTCATTGAAAAGGCGCAAACGATTTACGGCTATGACCGGTTTATCTGCGACACGGGCGGATCAATCTGCGAAGTCGTCGATGCCGACGATCCGACGGACCCGGTGCTGACCGCGCTTTCCGATTGCTGTTTGCTGATCTACATCGCAGGCGACAAATCGCATGCGGATGCGCTGAAAGCGCGCTTCGATCAAAACCCCAAACCGATGTATTATAATGAGGACTTTCTTCGCGAAGTCTGGGCGGATTATCTCAGCGAAACAGGGCTCGCGGAAACAGCGGTCGACCCGGACGCCTTTATCCGCTGGGCTTTTGCTCGGCTGATTGATTGGCGTGCGCCGCGTTATGAAGCCATTGCGAAAAACTGGGGGGTTTCGATCCCTGCGCGCGACATTGAAGCGGTGAAAACGCCGGAAGACTTCCTCTCGCTGGTAGACAGGGCCGTTGAAGCGGCGCATTAGCGCCTTCAAACCCATGCGCGATTTAAAATATTGAGCCAACGCCGCTGCTCGTGCGTATAGCTTAAGATATAGATCAATAGCGCGCCAACCATCATGCGCGATAGAAGCTTTGAACCCCATGAGCGAAACAACGAGCACAAGAGTCTTCCAACTCCTCACTGAGGGCGGCGATGAAAGAGTGTGTAAGGACATTCCGGACAGCGCCTGCCGCGAAGAGCCACGCAACTTCACAACCCATGTAACGGCGCTTTCCGCCAGCAAAATCGCTGACGGCCTGATCGATCCAAAACTGGTGTTGTCGTGGTTGCTCGCAACCATGGGCGCGCCGGCGGCCTTTATCGGATTGCTTGTGCCAATTCGCGAAGCGGGCGCCCTTCTTCCGCAAATTTTCATCGCCGCGTCGCTGCGTCAATTGCCAAAGCGGAAATGGGCATGGGCCGCAGGCGCTTTTGCACAAGGCCTCTCGGCGCTAGCAATGGCGGTTGCGGCCGTCACGCTGACCGGCGCTGCGCTCGGGTTTGCGATTATTGCAGCGCTGACGACACTTGCGCTTGCGCGATCGGTCTGTTCCGTCACCTATAAAGACGTCCTCGGTAAGACCGTCTCCAAGTCCAGGCGGGGGACGGCGACTGGCGCCGCAAGTTCCGTCGCTGCAGCCGCTGTGTTGGTGTTTGGCGCGATGCTGGCCGCACCGTATCTGCCGCGCTTCGGGCTGGTCGCCTTCGGCCTTTTTGCAGCCGGCGCTTTGTGGATCATTGGTGCGCTCATCTTTTCCACGCTGGAAGAAGCCGCAGGGGCCACCGAAGGCGGAGGCAACGCCTTCAACAG
>JBCBSY010000594.1:0-1494 GCA_039818925.1 Pseudomonadota bacterium
AGGTCGGCAATTTCGTTGAGGTGAAGAATGCGGTGTTGAAGCAAGGCGCCAAGGTCAATCACCTGACCTATATCGGCGACGCGGATGTGGGCGCTGAGGCCAATATCGGCGCGGGAACCATCACCTGCAATTATGACGGCCACGCCAAACACAAAACCACAATCGGCGCCAACGCCTTTGTCGGATCAAATTCCGCGCTTGTTGCGCCCGTCACTATTGGCGACGGCGCCTATGTCGGCTCCGGCTCCGTCATCACCAAGGACGTCTCGCCAGGCGATCTCGCTGTGGCGCGCGGCCGCCAGAGCGTTATCAAGGGCTGGGCGGCGCGGCTTCAAAAAAGCCGCGAAAGCAGCAACAAGCAGGACTGAAAAAATGGACAAGGAAGCCGGCAAGCGCCGCGCGGCGCAAGAGGCCGCGAAACACATCGAGCGCGGCATGATCCTCGGCCTCGGCACCGGATCCACCGCGGCGCATTTCGTTGACATTGTCGGCGCTCGCGTTTCGGAAGGCTGGGATCTCAAAGGCGTTCCTACATCGGAGGAAACGCGCCGTCATGCCGAACAGCTTGGCGTTGACATTATCGAACCGGATGAAACCACGGTGATCGACCTGGCGGTTGACGGCGCGGACGAAGCAGATCCGTCCTTGAACCTTATTAAGGGCGGCGGCGCAGCCTTGCTGCGCGAAAAAATCATTGCGCACGCCGCGGAAAAATTCATTGTCATCGCCGACAAGTCAAAACGCGTAACAGCGCTCGGCGCTTTTCCGTTGCCGGTGGAAGTCTCTCCCTATAGCTGGGCCTTAACCGTCGCCGCCCTGCGCCGGACATTGTCGGAACACGGGTTCGCAGACGCATCGCTTATCCTGCGCGCGCATGACGGCGCGCCGGTGAAAACCGACGGCGGCAATCTGATTATTGATTGCAAGCTGGGCCGTATTGAAGACCCGGCGGCGCTCGAACGGGCGCTGACCGCCATTCCCGGCGTCCTTGAATGCGGCCTCTTTTGCGGCATGGCGGACATGGTGATTTATGGCGATGAAGACGGGGTCAGTATAGCAACCGCCTGACAGCGACCGTTTGACCGCAACCGTTCAGGTCATTTTGCACATCATAAAGGAGCGGTTACCCTCTCCGCGCGAACCAAGAGTGAATGATGCCCACACGATTTGAGAAGCTGCAGGAAGCGATCAAAACCTATGGCGCAGCGGCGTTTGAAAATCTTTTGCGATGCAAAGGATTTGGCGAGGCGGTGCTGGCCGGGTTTCCTGAATTTCTCGGCTGTTCAAAGGACTGTATCACGGCGGTGCCGCCGGTCGGTCCCTTCGACCCGCGAAAGGACTATGGCGAGGATGCGTTCAGCTATCGTCACCGCGAAGTCATTGTTTTAGAACCGGTTCAGTTCGGCATCGCGCTGACCGTCAAAAATTTTGAAGATTCCGGCGCCTTGTGGCTGCGCACCGCGCTTGCGGTCGAAGTGACCGGCGACAGTTTTG
>JBCBSY010000595.1:0-1477 GCA_039818925.1 Pseudomonadota bacterium
CCCGCAGCCGGACACAAACCATAATGGCGGTTGGATTGGATTTGGTCAGGACGGCTGCGGGACGGTCAGAATGATATCGATACTGCCTGCGTCGGCGAGATCAGGGTCGCCCGCGGAACGCCGATATCGTCTGATTTCGGTGTCGCCCACAGTGTTTGTGACATGAACATAGAAGTCTCCCGTTACAGCGTAGTCGGGCGCAAGCGCGAGGCCCAAGAGCCCGCCTTCTCCGGCTGTTCCAATCGTCGTCGCAATGTCGAGAAACGGTGCTGCATTAAAGACGCCTGTCGATGGGTCCAAAATACGGATACGGCCGGCCCGTTCCGCCACAAGAACATCGCCACCGGCGCGGCCGACAAGCGCCAGTGGCGCGGAAGCAGCTGCAGTCACCCGTCGCACTGCAAACGCCTCCGCCAGGTTCGTAACCGTAACGGTGAGGTTGAGCGTTGCGACTGCTGCGCCGTCGCTGGCCTGAAGAGTCAATAAATAGACGTTGTTTGCGTCTCCATCCGCGGGCGTTTCAAAATCCGGCGGCGTCGCGAATGAAAGCGCTCCCGTAGAGGTAATTGTAAAGTCATCGGCGTCACCGCCAGTTGTGATTGAAAATGTCACTGCATCTGCGTCGGGATCGGTGGTCGTCGCCGTGTAAAAGGCGCCGACAGTGTTCTCTGGGACGCTAACTGCAGCAGCGGACGTGAAGACCGGTGCGCGATTCGGTGTGCCGCCTCCGCCGGCGGGCGGCGTGTCGCTGTCCCCGCCACAGGCCGCTGCGAACAACATCAGCCCTGATGTTGCACTTTGTAGGATTTGCCGCATTTATCTGTTCCCGGAACGCCAAGGCCGTCGCTATAACAATAACGGGATTTTGACGTTTTAGTACTTAACAAGCCGTATGAGAGATCGATCACATCCGATCGTTTTGATGCGCCGTTACCGCGCGGCGAGTATATTCCAGCGCAACAGCATCGTAGAAGGCATGCGCCGCCATCGGCGCTAACAGATTATCCGTAACTGCGTAGAGAATTCCCAGATAGGCGCTGACGAGCCCGGCAATTACAGCGTAGAGCAAGGTGCGCATATGCAGCATGCCGAAAAGAATATTAGACGCAATGATCGCGATCACAATCGGCGCAAACCCTGCAATCCAGGTTTGAAGAACGCCGCGGAATAAAAGCTCCTCGCTGATGCCGGCCGCCACAGCCATCAACGCTATGCGCAGGGGCGTGAACTTAAATCCGATTTCAGCGAAGAATTTGACCTGCGAGCGCCGAAACGATGCGAAGTGCTCCAAAGTGGTGTTGGAAAACCACCACAAAAAAACGACAAGCGGAACGGTGGCGAGCACACCGATCACCAGATCTTTGAGGCTCAGGCTGAATTGCGGCCCAATCGGCGTATCAAGAATGAAACTAAAGCCAAACGCCGCCAGACCCATCCCTGCCGTACCAAGGAGCACGATCAGAAATGCGCGTTGTTC
>JBCBSY010000596.1:0-1471 GCA_039818925.1 Pseudomonadota bacterium
CTCAATCTCTGCGCCAGCAAGGTCAACGCCGGCCGGCGCCAGCCGCAACCCCGGGATTTCCGTTTGTGTCACCGCCGCTTCCAGCCGGTATTCGCCGGACAAAACCTCATAGGTCGTCACGCCGCGCGCCGCCGCGCTGATCCCAAGCCCGGTTGACGCGTTGCCTTGCGGATCGAGATCGATCAGCAGGACATTTTCGCCCACCGCCGCCAGCGCCGTTGACAGGTTGATGGCGGTCGTCGTCTTGCCGACGCCGCCTTTCTGGTTGGCGACCGCTAAAATCCGGGGCATGGGCTGGTCAGGTCCGGACACGGGCAAGTTTTCCAATTTCCAAAATCGTCGCGCGGGCTTGCGTCCGACTGGGGTGGCGTATGACGTCCATATGCCAAGATTTAGCGGCTTCGGTCAATTCAACCTCAACATCTTGTCCCTTTAGTAAGAAATACTTCGTTTTTTTGCCGCCAATTTCAGCCCCATAGCCAAGCAACTTATCAAGCCGGGCGAGGGCGCGCGCGGTGACAATATCGGGCACGAAGTCCAGCCCTACCGACTCGATTCGCGCCGGTATGACCTTGAGGTTCGTCAGCCCCATGGCGGCGCCCGCCTCCCGCAGGAAAGCCGCTTTCTTTCCGGTCGATTCGATCAACGTCACAGCGACATCTTCGGGCGCCAGCATCGCGGCCAGAACAAGGCCCGGAAAACCAGCGCCGGAGCCGAGATCCACAAGTGTTTTGATCCCTTTCGGCAAGAGCGGCGCAAGCTGCGCGGAATCGAGATAATGCCGCTCCCACCTGTCATCGATGGTTGAGCGGGCGATGAGATTGTGGCGTTCCGACCAGTCGATCAGTACACGGTCCATCTCTCTGAGACGGTCCATCACTTGCGAAGAGAGGTCGGCAATAGCGGCGAACTCTTCCGGCGTCATCCAGCCGCCTTTGCATTCTTTTTGACCCAGGCGAGCAGCAGCGCGAGCGCCGCCGGGGTCACTCCTTCAATGCGCCCGGCCTGACCCAGGGTTGCGGGCCGGGCGTTAATCAGCTTCTGACGCACCTCGTTAGAGAGCCCGGTGATCGCCGCATAGTCCAGATGCGGCGGCAGTGCGAGGGATTCGTCTTTTTTGAACGCCACAATGTCTGCTTCCTGACGGTGGAGATATCCGGCGTAAAGCGCATCGAACGCCAGTTGTTCCGAGACCGAAACAGGCATCTCTGAGATTTCCGGCCAGATTTTCGAGAGCGCAGCTAAATCGACCGCGGGAAGGGCGAGAAGGTCGATGACAGAGCGCCGCCGGCCATCCTGATTGAGTTTCAATCCATGCCGCGCCGCCTCGTTAGGGGTCAGACTGGTCTCCTTGGCCCAGCGGCGCGCATCCGCAAGCGCATTTTGTTTCACGTGAAACAATTCGGCTCTAAGCGCGCCGACAATCCCGTTGGCGATGCCGACCGGCGTCAGGCGCTGATCGGCGTTGTCA
>JBCBSY010000597.1:0-1466 GCA_039818925.1 Pseudomonadota bacterium
CCCGGAAGCGGGCCACAGCGCAGGCTTCTTCAATAATCTCGCCAGGTACCACCATCCCGCGGCGAGCCCGCCAATATAGGCCAGTGAATACCAGCGCAGCGACAACGGGCCGATGGAAAAGATGACGGGATCGATTTCCGGATAGGGGATCATAAAACCTGTCTTGTTGCGGGTCGGGACTAGGGTTTGGGCCGGGATTTCGTGGCGTCTCAATAACGCGCTTTGCGGCCCCTGTCGCCGCCCTTTTGCCGACACTGTCACCCGGGGCGCAAAAACCCTATATATGCCGCCAGAGGAGTACGCCATGCAAACACAAAGCGCCATTTTTGATGAAATCGCCAAACTCATGACGGAAGCCGCCGGCGCAGCCGACGGCGTGCGCCGCGAGGCTGAAACCGTCTTTCGCAGCCGTCTGCAAAGCCTCTTGGCGGACATGGAGGTCGTGACCCGGGAAGAATTTGAAGCGGTGCGGGACATGGCGCGCGCGGCGCGCGAGGAAAACGAAGCGCTGAAGGCCCGCATCGAAGCGCTTGAGAATCGTTAATTCCCCCAGATAACCCTCTGGCGTTTGAGGAAAATCAGCGCAATCGAATCATTTCTCAGCGCCCCGAATCGCCGCGACATGCCGGTTGAGAGCGGCTGATTGTAGTCGCGGCACACGGGAAAAGGGGCGCTGATGTCGATCGAGCTGATCCGCAAGCCGAAACAAATCGCCAATCCGCTGAAAATGCTTGAGGCCGCCGCCGCCGGCCTGGAATTCGAGATGGAGCGTGCGGGCGAGCATGAGCTGCATGTCATGCTGCCGGGTGTCTGGCGCGACATCGGCCTGTGGTTCACCTGGCGGCCGGAACTCGCCACCCTGCAGATGGGCGCCCCGCTTGAGCTGAAAGCCCCGGCCGGAAGGGTCGATGAGACGAGCCGTCTTGTGGTGATGGTGAACGAGCGGCTTTGGATCGGTCATTTCGATCTGTGGGCGGAAGACAACTCCATCGTCTATCGCAATGCTGCTTTGCTGACCGCCGAGGGCGGACTTGACGGCGTGCAGGCGGAAGCGCTGATCCGGGCGGCAAGCGAAGCGGCGGACCGGTTTTACCCGGCGTTCAACTTTCTGATCTGGGGCGGAAAGACGCCGGAAGACGCGCTGAAAGCATCCTTGTTCGAAACCGCTGGCAACGCCTGACTTAAATGCCCGGGCTTAGACTTTGACGGGTCGCTCCGTTTACGCATTGGCGTTTTAAAAGCGTGTCAGAACCGCTAGGCTCTATCCTATGACTGACAAGCCCTCTGTCGCTTTGCCTTCTGTCGCCCTGATCGGCGCCGGCGCCATGGGCGGCGCGCTGCTCCGAGGCTGGCTTGACGCCGGCATTATCGATACGAAGCAATCGGTTGTTTATGACCCAGCCGCCAGCGCCGACATTGAAAAGCTATGCAAGGCGCACGGACTTTCCATCAATGAGAAGCGAACA
>JBCBSY010000598.1:0-1437 GCA_039818925.1 Pseudomonadota bacterium
GTGAATGCAAAGCGCCTTCACAAGGGCTTCGGCACATTTCGCGTTGAAGTGGAAGACCACCAACCGATCCGCAAAAATTCCTCGCTTTATTCGCCCCAGGCCGCACCCTTGCGCGACCTCGCCTTCGACGTCGCATTGTTGACGGTAGACCCGATGGACCCGGAGACAGGCGAAAACGATCTGGGCCCAGACCTCACAATCGCGGACGAAGAAAAGCTTCTCGCGCTTCAAGCCGGCTCTGCGATCGCCGTCATTGGCTTTCCCTACGACACGCTTGACGACGGCTTTGCGCCGGACGCCGGCACCGCCCGGGTCGAGCGGGGCGTCATCGCGGCTGTGACGCCGCCGCTCGACACGATCGCGGAAGCGCGCAATCCGGCAACCGCCAATCTGATCATCCACCGTCTCGCAACAGCCGGCGGCAGTAGCGGGAGCCCGATCATAGACGCCAGCGGCGAAGTGATCGCAGTCCACACCCATGGCGTCGAATCGCCCAGCTCAAACGCTGACGGCGCAGCACAACGCGCTGAAAGTCTCTTGGATCTGTTTTCCGATGAACGTGAAGCAACGCGTTTGAATGAAGTGTTTCGGCCGGCATGGCGGTCGCTTTTGTCTCACTGGGCGCGGGCGGACGACGCCCTGCCCTGGTCTTTCTTCATGGAATACGCCCGCCCCGGGGAAACGCCAGCGCCGCTCGTTGCATCGATTGAAGATTTCGCCGTCGCCCCCTTTTCCCATTCTATCGATACGATTGACTTCGGCGAGGACGTTGCTGAACGGCGCGTTGATGCGTCCGACATTCTTAACGCGTCGGTCGAAGGCGGTGCGTCAGTGACCGCGCAAAAGAAAAGCTTTCTTATCAATGAGCCGGGACAATATGCAGAAGTCTGGCGGACAGTGGATCGAAGCAGTGAGCACGTGCTATTCGCCTTCGACTATTCCCTGCGCTCGCGAACCGGGTTTTGCCCGCTGACATCTTACTGGCGTAAGAAAGGCGAAACGCGGCTGCGCAAGCAACGCGGGCGCGCCACGTTCGAGCTGCATTTGCCTCCCGCAGGCGACGCCATTGAGGATTATCAGATCATCCTGCGTCGTTCTGCAAAATGCGACCCCATCAGCAGCCAATTCATGATCGGGTCGGTCAGCTGGGATGCTGAAAATGAGAGCCCCATTCAATCGGCGTCGCTCTCTTCCGGTCGCGACGCTACAAATCAAACGACGCCTCATGCGACAACCGCCGGGTATCTTGCGCCGCTCCGCGCAAGGCTGAAGCGCTTCGTTGAATGCAGGATCAAAAATGAAAAAAATGTCGATCTTTGCGAGCAGCAAGAATATGTGGAACTCGATGATTCCGGCTCCGAATAGGCGCAGTTTTCCACAGCTACTTTTGTGATCTCAAAATTTAAATTGCAGTTTGCGCACTTTTTTCGCCCATAA
>JBCBSY010000599.1:0-1424 GCA_039818925.1 Pseudomonadota bacterium
GGCCGAGCCAGGAGAGGTCTTCATAGATTGCGTCTTCAAAATGCGGTTTGCATCGCGCCCGGTCGATGTCTTCGATGCGTAAGAGAAAACGCCCGTCCTGTTCTTGCGCCGCATGGAAGGCCGTGAGTGCGGAAAACCCGTGGCCAAGATGCAAACCGCATTTTGAAGACGCAATCTATGAAGACCTCTCCTGGCTCGGCCTGACATGGGAACGCCCTGTCCGCCGACAGTCGGACCATTTCCCCGATTACGAAAAAGCGCTTGGCGCCCTCAGAGATCGAAATGTTGTCTATCGCTGTTTTAAGACCAGAAAAGATGTCCTGGATGACATTGCACGCGCCCCGCATCTTGCGCCGGCGGGGCCGGAAGGACCGGCTTATGCTGGCGCGGCGCTCGACCCGGCCGAGGAGCGCGCGCTCCTAACGCAAGGCACGCCTTACGCCTGGCGCCTATCCATGGCGGCGGCGCGGGAGCGTCTCGGGACCGCCTTCGAAGCGCTGACTTTTTCTGAACAAACTGACAACGGCATGCAGCGCGTTCAAGCCACGCCGAAAATCTTCGGCGACCCGGTGATCGCGCGCAAAGACAACGGAACCAGTTACCACCTTGCTTCTGTCATTGACGATGCGCTGCAGGGCGTGACCCATGTGATTCGCGGCGAAGATCTTCGGCCCGCAGCCCACCTTCACCGGTTGTTGCAAGCGCTCCTCGATTTACCGGGACCGGTTTATCAACATCATCGTCTGATTACGGATGAAACCGGAAAGCGTTTCGCCAAGCGCGACAAGGCCGCAACTCTACGACAGTTGCGCGAAAGCGGCGCAACCCCTCAATCGATTGAAGAAAAATTGGGGCTTTCGGCGCCGGCCGGCCGGAAGCGGTAACGGCCGGTCATCGGCCAGTCGAACAACACATCCTCAAGCCTGGGCCCGGCGCCGATATTGTGCGCCACCATCGGCCGCCCGCCAGGGCTGATACGATCCGTGACAATGCCGATATGGGCCAAAAACCCATCAGCGCCGCGCAAATTCCAGGCGACAATGTCGCCCGGCAAATACGCCGCGGGATCCAGGCTGGGCGCCAGCCGGGCGCCGCGTCGCGTCAGATAGGCTTCAAGATTTGGCACGCGCCGGTGGTCGATATTCGGGTCGGGCCGTGTCAGCCCCCAGTTCTGCGGATAGTCGCCGAAATCAGCGCTCATATCTTCATGCACCAGCACCTGAAGATCGACACCGAGCACCCGCAAGGCGCGCACAACAACATCTGCGCACACGCCGCGATCCGGTGCAACGTCGCCCATCGGATAGGAAAGCCGCACATAGGCCGGGTCATAAATCACCTGATGCGCGGTGCGTTCAATGGCGGCCTCGGCAAGCCGCGCCCCGAAATCATCGGGCTCGGCGCGCGCTGATGCAATCGTGATC
>JBCBSY010000600.1:0-1412 GCA_039818925.1 Pseudomonadota bacterium
CGTAACGTCGGCTGATGTGGTTATGGTTGGTGTTGCGCAAGCGTTATTTGCAGATGCGGCCTCAGTCAAAGACAACGCAATGGCAGTAGCGCTGAAAAGAACATGTTTCATAATTCTTTTTATCGCTTTGGACGCCATGCGCCAACAGCTTCCCGATCCGCCTCCCATTGCGCATATGCGGCGCCGACTAGATTTCTGAACAATGCAGGAATTATTCAGACGATAAACTTCCTTGTTTCCGCGCAATCTTATTTTGCACGAAACACTACTTGGCGACATTGAATGAACCGACGGCAAACCCCATTTCTATCAAGAAAAGAAGGGAGGGAGATTTGATGTTGGGGCGCATAGGAAGACTATTAACACTGCCTTTTCGAATTTTTGGACGATTTTTTCGAAATCGATTTCGCGACGCAAGCGCGACCACACGCACGGCGACAAATGCCGGAGGGTCGGTCATCGCCAGTGCGGCGGGCGCTGATCTTTTGGAAGATGAATATAAAGAAGAGCCGCCCTCAGGCATCGAAGCGGCGCTTTTCAAGCAGCTTCCCCGACCGCGCCTGACCGAACGGTCGGCTTCGGAAATGACGCTGCCACAGGCGGAGGGCTACGCTGCCGATGCAAAATCTTTTTATCGCTACAGCTTTCCAATCTTTGCACGGGGAGACTTCTTCTATGAGGAAGTCGAGCAGGATTATCTGAATGCTGCGCTCAGCTTTGACGGCGACAGCATCGATAAAAGGTTTCTAGAAGTGACGACACTGTTCCGGCGCACGCTGAACGATAATACGCGCTCCATGCTGCTTTTTTGGACGCCGGTCTTGTTTATTGTGGTTTTTGGCGGTGCATTTTTCATGGTGCAAGCAGGCTTCGGCGCGTCACTGGAAGCGGTTGCGACGCCAGTCGGCGGTTCTGCAGCCGTGATCTTCGCCGTCGCGGCGCTGGTCGGCGTATTCCTCGCGTTTCTGATTTACTCATGGCCCTATAAAGTGGTGCAACAGCGCAATCTGATGAATCTTGATAATTACGTCACGTCGAAATTCGCGCGGATCAATAACAATTTTCAGGTGGCCAAGCGCCGTGCGCTGAATGTCGAGCGCGACAAACGCATGAACCAGCGCGAAGAACTGAAGGACGAAGCAGGGTCGTGGACCATTGCCTATCACTGGTTCGCCATGCGGTTGCTTCTTTGCGAACTGGTGTTGCGGAACAAGTTCTATCAGGTGCGCCGAAACACAACGCTCTACTGGGTCGGCGGGCTATTGCTGACAGGGCTGGCAATTGCCGGCTTTGCAACGATCTTGATCATCCAAGACGCCGACGCAGCGATGTTGGCCGCTTTCGCTGCAGCGGCTGCGGTCTACGTCATTTTATCGGGTCTTATTCTCAGAGGCGCTACGAGCATGATGTTC
>JBCBSY010000601.1:0-1400 GCA_039818925.1 Pseudomonadota bacterium
GAAGCGGCGGCTGCGGAGCTTTCTATTATCCTCGCTGCACCGGTCTCTGAAACAGCTGAAGTGTCGACTCCGGAACCGCAGACGCCGATTGTCGCCGCTGAAGGCACGACGCCATCAACGGCCGGTCCTGCCACGACGACGACCGGCGCGGCCCCGGTTCAAATGGCCAGCGCGACAGAAACGGCGACAGAAGCCGAGGGGCCGGAATCGCGACTGCCGTCCTGGATCCCCCGCATCAGCTTTGGTGACCGCGATGTTGAGAAAGAACCAGATGAGTTTCGCACGACGATTACGCGCATCCAGCGCAACAAAATTGGGCGTCATTTCTTTACGACCGCCGAAGGACAGGTGTGGCGACAAAAGGATGTGGGTGCCATTCGTGCCCCAAAGACGCTGCCGGCGGAAGTTGTGCTATCACAGAATATCGCGGGCGGCATTCGCCTGCGGATTGTCGAAACCAACCGGATTTACAATGTAGGGCGAGTTGAATAGCCCGCTTACACAAGCGCGTAGTTGAAACTGACGGACATCCGAGCCTCTTCGGACTGGCTGGTCATGACTTCGTGACGCAGCCAGCTTTCCCACATCAGAACCTCGCCGGCGCGCGGTGTAATATAGTGAAACCGCTTGGCGCTGGGCGGTGCGTCGGCTTTTACAGGCGGCGCCGCCATCATCATCGGCAAGCGTGGATCCTCAAACTTGATCTGCCCGGATCCCGCCGGAACTGACACATAAACAGTGCCGGAGATGACGCTGTTCGGGTGGATATGGCCCGAATGGTGGCCACCCTCACCGAGAATGTTGATCCAAAGACTGTCGCATTTGAGCTGGGCCTGACCGAGGTCCCAGTGCGCCCGCGCGGCGAAGCCTGTCGCCAATACATCGAGCGCCGTGACCAGGTCTGCAAATGCAGGCGCGCGCATCGGCAAGTCATCGAGCGAGGCATAGGATGTATAACCCGGATAGCCTTCGCGCTCGCACCAATCATGTCCGGCGGAGTCGCCATCCTCAATCATCCAACACGCCGCATCGAGCTCTGCAAGCAAAGTCGGGTCGTTTAAGTCACTGCGTTCGATACGGGTTGCGAATAGGGATGTGTCGGACATTCCTTCCTCTTATCGTTGTCTTGCAGAGTGGCAATGCCCGCAATGAGCGTGCGCATGAATCAAAACTCGTCCACCCCGGTGAGAAATTCCTTTTCGGTAACGCGAAAAACGTGTAGTGAACGGTATACAAATCATTCAGCGCTAAGGAGATGGCGATGGCGGCAACCAGGTTCACAGTCAATGGTGACGAGCGAGTCGTCGATATGGATCCGACAACGCCTTTGCTTTGGGTCTTGCGCGAACAGTTGAAACTGACGGGTACGAAATTCGGCTGTGGGATCTCGCAATGCGGCG
>JBCBSY010000602.1:0-1380 GCA_039818925.1 Pseudomonadota bacterium
TACCCGCCCGCGGCGCATCCTTGGGGGCCGTCGCAGGCGCCGCGCCGTCGCGGATCAGCGCCTCGGTCTGGCGCACGGAGTAGTCGTTTTTCAGCACAAGCCGCAGGGCGTTAGCAGGCGCATCGGCCCCGAGAAGGGCGCGGGCGTGACCCATGGTAATGGCGCCGGACGACAACGCATCGAGCGCCGGCCTCGGGAGTCCCAGCAGTCGCATGATGTTCGCAACATGGCTTCGCGATTTGCCGACCGCTTTTGCAATCTGTTCCTGCGTGCGTCCATGGACATCGGAAAGGCGCTCATAAGCCGCGGCTTCCTCGACCGGGTTCAAGTCAACACGCTGGACATTTTCGATGAGCGCGATCTCCGCCGTTTCCTCATCAGTCAGTTCACGGATAATGACCGGAACCTTGTGCAGTTTTGCTTTTTGCGCCGCGCGCCAGCGCCGCTCCCCCGCAACGATCTCGAAACGATCCGTTCCCTTTGGCCGCACCAGGATCGGCTGCAGCATGCCTTTTGCAGAAATCGAGGCGGCAAGCTCTTCAATCGCGTCCTTATCAAAGCGGCGCCGCGGCTGGTCGCTGTTCGGCTTCAGATGCTCAATAGGAAGCTCGCGTCGCGGGCCCGGCGCGCCCGCGCGATCGCCCGCCGGCGCGCTTTTTCCCGCGCCGTCCTCAACCTTACGCGCAACCGGCGCATCGCCCAGAAGCGCATCCAGCCCGCGGCCTAACCCCTTCATTCCACTCTTCTTTTTCGCCGCCGCCGCCATCGGTCAAGCTCCCTTTCAAGCCGCTTTCGGCCGTGCACGCTCGCGTTGGATCACCTCGGAGGCGAGCTGGATATAGGCCTGGCTTCCCGGACATTTGAGATCGTAAAGAAGCGCCGGTTTGCCGTGACTGGGCGCCTCCGAAATGCGCACATTGCGCGGGATGACCGTCCGGTAGACTTTGTCTTTGAGATGCGCGCGCACATCTTCTTCCACCTGATTGGTGAGATTGTTGCGCCGGTCATGCATCGTCAGCACAACCCCTTGCAACTCAATATCTGGATTTATCCTTGTACGGACCGTATCGATTGTGCGTAGAATTTGGGACAAGCCTTCCAGCGCAAAAAACTCGCATTGCAGAGGAATGATTACAGCCTGCGCCGCAGCAAGGGCGTTGACCGTCAGCAGGCTGAGCGAGGGCGGGCAGTCGATCAGGACATAGCTGACGGTCTGACCTTCCTCGCTCGCCGCATATTCTTCAATCGCGTCGGTAAGCCGGAAATGGCGTCGTTCCGCCTCGATCAGCTCAATCTCTGCGCCAGCAAGGTCAACGCCGGCCGGCGCCAGCCGCAATCCCGGGATTTCCGTTTGTGTCACCGCCGCTTCCAGCCGGTATT
>JBCBSY010000603.1:0-1341 GCA_039818925.1 Pseudomonadota bacterium
GACGGATCACTGCGCTTTAACGCAGAGACATTTCTGCCCCAGATATTAGGCGTTTCCATCGTTCGCGAACTCGGCCCGGTGCTGGCGGCGTTGATGGTCGCAGGACGCTGTTCCTCCGCCATGGCTGCCGAAATCGGCACGATGCGCGTCACCGAGCAAATCGACGCGATGTCGACGCTTGCCGTGGACCCATTTAAATATCTGATCGCGCCGCGCATTCTCGCCACGACGATTGCGCTTCCCGTGCTGGTGCTGGTCGCCGACATTATCGGCGTTTACGGCGGATACCTGGTGGCGGTCTACGGTCTCGATTTTTCCGGTCCAGTCTTCATCCGCAACATCGCGGAATTTCTAGAAAACAGAGATGTCGTCAGCGGACTCATTAAAGCGGCGGTCTTCGGTTTTCTGATCGCTGTGATGGGCTGCTATTACGGTTACCGAAGCCGCGGCGGCGCACAAGGCGTCGGCGGCGCAACCCGGACAGCCGTTGTCGCCTCCGCAGTCGCGGTCCTCGCTTCAAACTATGTGATGACGTCGTTTCTGGTGGAGTTTTAGGACCCATGACAAACGACACTACGCCCGCGATCTCGGTGCGCGACCTGCGCAAAAGCTTTGACGGCAACCAGGTTCTGCGCGGCATTGATCTTGATGTGGATCAGAGCCGGTCGCTGGTCGTTATTGGCGGATCCGGCAGCGGCAAATCAGTCATGCTGAAATGCATCATCGGATTGCTGAAACCCGATCGCGGGACCGTCACAGTGGCCGGGCGCGTCATTTCGCGCCAGAGTGACTCAGACCGGCGTTTCATGACCGAGAAGTCCGGCATGTTGTTTCAAGGATCAGCCCTTTTCGACAGTCTGAAGGTCTGGGAGAATGTCGCCTTCCGATTGCTCAATGCGGAAAAAAAGTCCCGCAAGGCGGCAAGAGAAAAAGCTGTTGAATGCCTTGGGCAAGTCGGGCTCGCCCCCGAAGTCGGCGACCTGCAGCCGGTGGCGCTTTCTGGCGGCATGCAAAAGCGCGTCAGCCTTGCACGCGCCATCGCCTCCGACCCGGAAATCCTGTTCTTTGATGAGCCCACTACCGGACTCGACCCGATCATGGCCGATGTGATCAACAATCTCATCGTGGATCGGGTGAAAGCCCTCGGCGCCACAGCGATTTCCATCACCCATGATATGGCCTCTGCCCGGAAGATCGCCGATGAGATCGCCATGCTCTATCAGGGCCGCATCATCTGGCGGGGAACGCCGGATGAAATTGAAAATTCGGGCAACCCCATGGTCGATCAATTCGTGCATGGACGCGCGGAAGGCCCGATAAAAATGGCTACCCGAAGGAATT
>JBCBSY010000604.1:0-1339 GCA_039818925.1 Pseudomonadota bacterium
AATAACGCGAGGTCCCGCAAAACCAATCAGCGCGCCCGGCTCCGCCAGATTAACATCGCCGAGCATTGCATAGGACGCCGTGACGCCCCCGGTGGTGGGGTGGGTGAGGACGACGATGTAAGGCAGTCCCGCTTCTTTCACCATCTGCACAGCGATGGTGGTGCGCGGCATCTGCATCAAGGAGAGAATGCCCTCTTGCATTCGGGCGCCGCCGGAAGCGGCGAAAACAACAAGCGGCGCGCGCCGTTCCACAGCAGTCTCTGCCGTTTTTAACATCGCTTCACCGAGCGCCATCCCCATCGAGCCGCCCATAAATTTGAAGTTCTGCACGCTTGCGACAACGCCAACGCCATCAATCGATCCGTATGCGGCTAACATGGCGTCTTGTTGTCCGGTTTTGCGGCGGTTTTCTTTGAGGCGATCGATATATCGCTTTTCGTCGCGGAATTTCAGCGGATCCACCACCGGGTCAGGCAGGGAAAGCTCTTCATACTGGCCGTTGTCAAAAATCAGCGCCAGCCGTTCCGCGGGCGCAATCGAGAGATGGTGATCGCAAGACGGGCAAACCTGATGTGCGGCATCGAGATCGCGCTGAAAAATCATTTCCCCGCAGCCGGGACATTTGGTCCAAAGCGTGTCTGAGCCCTCATCTTTGCGATTGAAGATGTTTTTAATGCCTGGAGGAATGTTGGAGAGCCAGCTCATATCCGACAGCGCCTTTTCATCAATACTAGATCATTGTTATCGCGGAATTCGGTTGGTCTTACGCTTTTCGTGCGGTGCGGACCGCCCCCGAAATATCCTCCGCCAGCCTCAAGACCGCGTTAACACCATTATCGGTCCCGCCGGGGTCCGCTTCAAGGGTTTTGGCCAATTCATCGACGAGGGCCGAGCCGACCACGACGGCGTCGGCGAAACCCGCAAATTCTCTGGCTTTCTCAGCGGTTTTGATGCCGAAACCGACGGCCGCTGGCAAGCCGGACGCCTCCCGCAGGGTGTCCAGCGCCTGTTTTACCGCCGCCGCCTGGCCGGCGGCCTTTCCAGTGATGCCGGCGACCGAAACATAGTAGATGAAGCCGGAGGTGTTGCGGACCACCGCAGACAGGCGGGCCTGGTCGGTGGTGGGCGTCGCCAGGCGGATAAAGTCGAGCCCTACAGCACGCGCCGGCAGACAAAGCTCCGCGTCTTCTTCCGGCGGCAGGTCGACAATGATCAGCCCGTCGACGCCGGCGGTTTTTGCATCGGAGACAAATTTTTCCGGCCCATAGGCGTAGAAGGGGTTGTAATACCCCATCAAAATGATCGGCGTGATATCGTCTTGGGTCCGAAACTGTCTAAC
>JBCBSY010000605.1:0-1300 GCA_039818925.1 Pseudomonadota bacterium
CTATCGGAACTACCGCCCGCACTGGCGAAAAGTGCCCTGAATCCGGCGTTTGGAAAAGTTTGGACACGCCGTCCACAACCGCTCCAATTGCCAAAGGTAATACAATGCCGCCACATAACGGGAAGGCCGTTACGTGGAAGCTTACTCAGTATGCGTAGCAGTTAAATTCTCGGGAGAGGGCGTCGGTAACGACGTCCTCAACCGCTTACGCCGCCTCGACGCTCGCAACTTCGGGCACATAGTGCTTCAACATATTCTCGATGCCGGCTTTCAGGGTCATGGTCGATGACGGGCAACCGGCGCATGCGCCTTGCATCGATAGGAAAACGACCCCTGTGCGCGGCTCAAAATGCTTGAACACGATGTCGCCGCCATCGGCGGCCACAGCTGGTCGAACGCGCGTTTCGATCAACTCGATAATCTGCTCGACGACCTCCCGGTCCTCGCCTTCATAATCTTCCAGGGGCGTCGCCGGCGATGCGGACACCGTTTGCGCGCCTTCCCTCAATACCGGCAGCCCGGCGGCGAAGAAATCGGCAATCGCGCCGAGGATCGCTGGCTTGATGTGCAGCCATTCAACCGCTTCCGTTTTGGTGACGGTGATGAAATCCGCGCCGAGATAAACGCTCATCACGCCATCTGTCTCGAACAGGGTCTGCGCCAGGGGCGAGCCTTCCGCGCTTTCCAAAGTCGGAAAATCGACCCCCAGGGCGCCCTCGCCGAGTACGGGCTGGCCCGGAAGGAACTTCATGGATTGCGGGTTCGGCGTGTCTTCGGTCTGGATGAACATATCTAGCCTCGATGATTCACGTGTCGAAATAGGTCTGAAACCTGATCAAAACAAGCATGAATGCGGCCTTGAAATTTATACAAGCGTTTGTATAAACAATCGTGCCCCATTCTGCTGACCACAACGAGAGCCTTGATCAACTTGGCCCGGCTTTTTTCGCACGTCGATTGACCAGGCTCTCTGATCTTATCGTTGAACAGGGTGATGCGTTTCTCCGGTCCCGCGGTGTGAACCTGCACGCTCGGCTCGCCTCGATTTTGCACATCATTAGCCGGCGAGAAGGCGCATCAGTTTCCGAATTGGCGGCGGCTTTGAATATGTCCCATCAACTCACAACGCATCGCATCGAAAAATTGAGGCGTGGCGGTTATCTCTATACGGAGAAGAATGTCGTCGACACAAGAAAAACAGGGCTATTCCTAACCCAAAAAGGCAAAACAGACGCTCAAAAATTGGACATATTGCTGCCGCAGGCTGCAACCGCATTTCAAGCCGTCTTCAACCATGCAC
>JBCBSY010000606.1:0-1282 GCA_039818925.1 Pseudomonadota bacterium
TGGCGACATGAAGCAATCAATTTATTCCTTTCAGGGCGCAGACGTCAGCCTTTTCAAAGAAAAAGAACTGGATCTGGGTAAGCGTCTTGCTGCGGTCACGGCATACGAAAACGTGCCGCTGACGCTTTCCTTTCGTACGACAGAACCGGTCCTGACATTTGTCGATGCGGCTTTCGCACATGAAGACGCCGCCGAAGGGCTTGGCGCGTTTCCCATTCCCGCCCATGGAGTCTGTCGCGAGGGCGTCGCCGGCGAGGTCGAGTTATGGCCGCTTACGCCGCGTCCAGAAAAGCTGGAAATCAATGCCTGGGATGCGCCGGTCGATGCGCCGGAAAGCGACCATCCCGTTCGCGTATTGTGTGATCGTGTCGCGTCGACGGTTCGCGCTTGGCTGCAAAAGGGTGAACAGCTTGAATCGCGCGGGCGCGCTGTTTTGCCCGGCGACATCTTGATTCTCGTGCAGAGCCGCGGCGCTTTGTTTCGCGACATCATTCAAAGGCTGTCTGCGGCAGGGGTTCCCGTTGCCGGGCCGGACCGGTTGAAATTGATCGATGACCCAGCGGTTGAAGATCTTCTGTCCTTTGCGCGCGCCGCGCTCAGTCCAGCGGATGATTTGTCGCTTGCGGAAATCTTGAAAAGTCCGCTGTTCGGGTTTGACGACGACAGGGATCTGTTTCCCCTTGCCTATAATCGGGATGTAGGGGAGAGCTTATGGCGCGCGCTCCAAACGCGTCGCAGAGAAAACCCAAAATGGGAACGCGCCGCCCGGGAAATCGCAATCGCGCGCTCTGTCGCTCGCGACCGGGGGCCATACGCATTTTTTTCTCATATTCTGGAAACCGGCGCGCCGTCAGGACGGCGGCGGTTCTTTGCGCGCCTTGGCGAAGCCTCCGCAGACGCAATCGATGAGCTTTTGCGTCAGACAATCGATTTCGAAAACGGAAATCCACGTTCGCTTCGTGAGTTTGTCGCGTGGTTCGAGCAATCGGCCAACGACATCAAGCGCGAAATGGAGCGACAGGATAACGCGGTGCGTGTTATGACGGTGCATGGCGCCAAAGGGCTGGAAGCTGATATCGTCTTTTTGCTCGACGCCCATCGTGAAGCCAATTTGCGCAAGATCGGTCCGGTGTTCCAGCTGTCTTCAGATGCTGATGCACTAACGCATGCGCCGGTTTTGTCCTGGTCGAAAGACGGCGATGCGCCCGCCACATAAAACAACCGGCGATACTCCTCATATTGCAGCCGCGCCTCCTCCTCCCGCGCTTCCTGGGTGACGGGC
>JBCBSY010000607.1:0-1260 GCA_039818925.1 Pseudomonadota bacterium
GTCACATTTTTGCTAATCATTTCAAGGTCTTCTGTCTGAGTGCGAATCTCGTCCGCGGAATCTGGCTGGGTCGCCGCAGGCGTCGTGGAAAGAGGCCCGCTTGAAGCCGGCGGCTTTGCTGCGGCAGACGCTGTCGTTAAGGTCAATTCGGGCTTTTGCGCCTCAGGCTCTTTTGCCTCGGGCGCGGCCGGAGTCGACGTCTGCTCTTCCTCGTCTTCAGAAATGATCCGCCGGATCGAGGCGAGAATTTCTTCCATACTCGGTTCAGGTTGGGCGTTTTCCATGGGCCAAAAGTCCCCTTAGAGGGTCAAATCAAGCGTCGGCCCCCATCGTTCCTGTGGACCAATACTAGATTGTTCTCCGCCGCTTCGCATTACTTATCAAGGCTTGCGTTACCCGATTCTTAACCGGCGCCTCACTCAAAAGCCGCCATATCGAGGATCGCCGCCGATAGCCCGACAGCTTCCGGCGTGAGCATGCCGACCGCCGCAAGCAGCCCGAATGACGCCGTTTGCACATCACGCTGGGCGCTGACAAGCGAGACTTCGGCGTTTAGCAGTTCCTGCTCCGCATTCAACACGTCAAGCGTCGTCCGCGTGCCGACAAGCGCCTCCTGGCGAACGCCCTCAAGCGCGAGGGTGTTGGCCTCTACGGACGCCGCCGCCGAACCCGTAATTGCGCGCGCGGCCACAAGGCGCTCCCATGCCGAGATCACCTGCGCCTCAACCTGGCGCTCCGCCTCATCGAGACGAGAGCGGTCGCTTGAATGCAACGCCTTTGCCTCGCGCACGCGCGAGAAATTCAAGCCCCCCAAAAAGATCGGCATGGACGCACGAGCGCCAAAGCTGAATTCTTCGCTGTTCTGAACGAAGAAGCTCGGCTCCTCCGCATACTGATAACCTGCTGTTAATGATACCGAAGGGAGGAACGCGCCGCGGGCGATGTTAACCTGCCGGCGGGAAATTTCAGCCTGCTCGCGGGCTCCGACAAGCGCCGGCGCAAACTGCGACGCGATCGACTGCGCCGCTTCCAGCGTTTCGGGCAGATCAGGCAAAGTTTCCACCGCCTCAAGATCGCCAGGCGCCTGGCCGACAAGTTGTGCATAAGCTGCACGCGCCACCGCGAGATCGCCTTGCGCTGAAGACAGTCTGGCGCGCGCTTCGGCAAGTCGCGCTTCAGCCTGTGCAACATCTGTCCGGGTGATCTCCCCAACATCGAAGCGCGCTGTCGCCATATCTTTCTGACGCACTAGGACGGCCA
>JBCBSY010000608.1:0-1228 GCA_039818925.1 Pseudomonadota bacterium
CGCGGTGAAGCCGAGACGCTCAAACAGCGCCGCCAGCTCTTCCGGATTGCTGCTTGTATATTCAACAAACTCAAAACCGTCGGTGCCGATCGGGTTTTCGAACAGGTCCGCCATGGCTATTCCTTTCCATTAGGTGATCCGGTGGGTGATCTGAATTGGCCGATTTAGTAACATATGTTACTAATTTCAGGCAACCATCCTTTTCCGCCCCGCAGGCCAAGCGGCAAATGAGAGGCAAGCCCATGAAACTCTTTGGTTATTGGCGATCAAGCGCAACCTACAGAGTGCGCATCGCATTGGCGCTGAAAAATCTCGACTATGATTATCAGCCGGTGAACCTCCTCAAGGGGGAGCAGAAATCAGACGCGCATCTCGCCAGAAATCCGCTGGGGCTGGTGCCGGCTTTTGAAACCGATGACGGCGCAATCCTGACGCAATCGCTGGCGATCGTCGAATATCTGGAAGAAACCTGTCCTGACCCTTCGCTCCTTCCCGGTGGCGCTGTCGCGCGGGCGTATGCGCGCGCCATCACCGCAACCCTCGCCAGCGAGGCCCAGCCCTTCGGAAACCTCCGTATCCAGAAATATTTGCGCGAGACCGGCGGCTTTGACGATGAAGCAATGACAGACTGGATGAACCAGTGGCCCGGCGGCGCCATGGCGGCGGTTGAAAAAATGCTGGAACGCACCGCCGGCGATTTCTGCGTCGGCGACACGCCCGGCCTCGCCGATTGCTTTTTGATACCGCAAGTCTATGCCTCGCTGCGGTTCAACGTGAATATTGCGGGCCTTAAAAACGTCAACGCCATTTACGCGCGCTGTCAGAACCATCCGGCGTTTCAAAAAGCACATCCGGACAACCAGCCGGATGCTGTGACGAATTGACAGTCGCAAATGCAATTCTGGGTTCTCGTCTTTTTTATCGCGACCTTAACGCTAATTGGCGTTCTGGGCCGTCCCTCATGGCCCGGAGAGATCTTTACAAGTCTCCTCCCGCAGATCGGTCTTTTGGGCATAGTGTCAGGCTTATTGTTAATCGGGATGGGCCGACCAGGACCGGGAGTTTTATCACTGGCGCTGGGAAGCATCTGCGTCGTGAATGCGAGCGGAATGTTTGGACGCAAAACACCCCATATTGACAATCCGCAGCTACGCATTTTTTGGATCAACACATTTTCAAAAACCGATACTTTCAAGCGAGCGCTGAACCAAGCAAAAAATGAAAACGC
>JBCBSY010000609.1:0-1227 GCA_039818925.1 Pseudomonadota bacterium
TGGTTAGCCTCACTGACAACTCAATCCAGGTCACATCCGGATGCCAGAATTCGCGCATTGTGTCGGCGTCATGATCGTTAAACGCCGCCATCAGGCCGGTCACAACCTCGACATTGTCGCCAACCGCCGGCGCAGGCGCCGCACGCTCCGCATCGGGCGCGCACGCCGCCAGAAAAAGCATGACAAAAGGCACAACTGCTTGACGCAACATCAGCTCTGCTCCTCGGCGCCGAATTGTTCGCGCCACGCTGCAATTTGTTCATCCTCGATTTTTGCGAACAATACCTCGGGAAGCGAAAACGCGTCGCCGCCCTTGAGCCGCGCCAGTGCTTCACCTGCTGATCCCGGCCAGCGTGATGCGTCCTCAGGATCGAGATCAAAAATGGCGAACATCTTGTCCGCCGTGAACGGAATGACCGGTCGCGACAGCGTCGCGAACAAAACAATCAAATTCAGCGCGCATCTAACGGACGCCGCCGCCCGCAACCGATCTTCCTTGATCGCCGTCCATGGCGCCGCGACTTGCAGATACTCGTTGCCAGCAACCCAGATGGCGCGCAGGTCCGCAAAAGCCTTGCGGAATTCCATGGCCGCCAGATTGTCCGTGTAGGACTTGATCTTTCCGTCGAGGTCTTTTTCAAGCGCGGCTTCCGCATCGCCGTAGCTTCCCTCGCCGGGCACCTCCGCACCAAAACGGGCGTTACAAAACCGCGTAATGCGATTGACAAAATTGCCGAGTACATCGGCAAGATCCTTGTTCACCACACTTGCAAAATGCTCAAGCGTGAAGGACGCGTCATCGGATTCCGGCGCATTCGCCATTAAGTGCCAGCGCCAGTAATCCGCCGGCAGCAGCGCCAGCGCCTGATCCATGAAAATGCCGCGGTTTTCGCTGGTGGAAAACTTGCCGCCATACCAGGTCAGCCAGTTGAGCGACTTCAATGCGTCCACGGTTTTCCAAGGCTCTTCAGAACCAAGGATGGTCGCCGGGAAGCTCACGGTGTGAAAGGCGACATTGTCCTTGCCCATGAACTGCACGTAAGAGACATCATCCGCACCCTCATCGGTGCGCCACCAGCGGCGCCAGTTGACGTCGCCTTGCTTATCAGCCCACTCCTCTGTCGCTGCGATATATTCGATCGGTGCATCAAACCAGACGTAGAACACCTTGTTTTCAAAGCCTGGCCTTGGTTCGCCTTCATATGCAACCGGAACACCCCACTTCAG
>JBCBSY010000610.1:0-1157 GCA_039818925.1 Pseudomonadota bacterium
GTTGCCGATCAGACAGCGCAAGGCGCCCTTGCCTTAGATTAACTCCACGTCACTGACGCCTTCGATGCTTTTCAGGGCGCCGCGCATTGCCGGCGTGCAGGCAGCAACGCCAGGCAAGGCAACATCAACCTCCCGGCCTGTCTCAGGCAATCGCATCACCACGACGACGGACCCGGACTCCCGGTCACTGGCGGGCCGGACACTAGCCAGGCGGCGCTTCAATCCTTCAAGCGCGTCCGACGACGTTACAGACACACGCAATTGAGAAACAGAAACTGCAGCCGCCGCATCAAGACTGCGCATCGTCTCACAGGTAAACCGCACATCACCGTCGCGTTCCTCAACCGTCACGCCAACCAGCACCAACGCGCCAGCTTCCATTAGGTCTCTCGCCGCATTCAACGTCTCGGAAAAGACCGTGATTTCAAACTCGCCGCTCTGGTCAGACATCTCAACCCAGGCAAAAGGTTTGCCGCTTTTTGATCGGCGCATGCGAACCGTTCGGATGACGCCAGCCATCTGGATCGCAGCGCGGCCACCCTTCGCCCGCGCAAGCGCATCACTATAGGCGAGTACATTCAGACGCTTCAGCTCCTTCTCATAATCATCAAGAGGGTGCCCGCTGAAATAAAATCCAACCGCTGAACGTTCTTCGTCAAGACGCACCTGCGGTGTCCAATCCTCAACAACTGGCAGTTTGGGTTTTGCCAGCGCTGGCGCGCTGTCGAGGGCAAACAGTCCTCCCTGATCGCTGTTTTGCTCCTCCTGAAAAGCCGATGACGTCCGCAACAGCAACTCGGCGGCAGCAAAGGCTTGCGCGCGCGACGCGCAAAGCCCATCCAGCGCGCCGGCGCGCGCCAGATTTTCAAGCGACCGTTTGCCGATCAGCTTCAAATCAAGGCGCTCAGCGAAATCGATCAGGTCCTTATACGGGCCATTCGCCTTTCGTTCCTCGGCGATATGCGCCATAGCCCCTTCCCCGACATTCTTGATCGCTGAGAGGGCGTAAACGATCGCGCCGTCTTTGACAGAAAAGTCCGCTTGCGAATGATTAATGTGCGGAGGCAAAAGCTCGACTTCGGTTCGGCGCGCTTCCTTCAGGAAAACTGCATCCATGTCGTTGGACCGCGCAAATACCGACAAGCTTGCAGTTTTCC
>JBCBSY010000611.1:0-1131 GCA_039818925.1 Pseudomonadota bacterium
CGAAGGGGCCGCGGTCGATGCTGGCGGCGTTGTCGGCGCGGAGGCGACGACATCTGCGGCTGGCGGCGGGGCTTCCGTCGCCGGGGCTGGCGCCGGTGGCGGCGTTACAGGGGGCGGTGTCTCTGGCGCGGGCGCTGCTGGGGCCGCTGGCGGTGCGGAAACAGGCGCCGGCGCGGCTGGCGGCGCAGCGTCTACAACCTGATTACTAGGCCCTGTATCCTGACTTTGACTGCTGTTGCCCGGCCCGCCGCTATCGCCAAAAGGCCCATTCGGAAGCGGTCCGCCATCGTCGCCGAAGGGGCTGCCACTTTCACCAAAGGGACCATTTGGAAGCGGGCCGCCATCGTCGCCAAACGGACCGTTCGGTAGAGGGCCGCCATCCGGGAATGGCGGCGAGATCGACGGCGGCGTTACGGTGACCCCGATATTGAAGGTCAATCCACCAACGGAAAAACCGCCGCGCGCCTCTTGTAACTGGCTTTCCGACATCGGCGTCTCAGCTAAATCCAGGAACGCGCCGCCTGCGAACAAATCGTCCTTTTCAAGCATCCTTAATTCGTCAGCAAGCGCGGCATTCAGTGAAATCGCACTGACCGCAGTGACGATGCCGAATGTCTTTATCAAAACCATTATTCAATCCCCACGACAGTATTGATCGTGAATCCTGAGAATGTCGGTCGCGTCTGATTGATGTAAAGCGATTGGAGTGATTCATCATCTCTTGCGCGGTCATGCGGCGCCGTTGGCGTTAGCCGCCAGTCCGCAAGCTGATTGAAACTTTCCCTGCCGCGCACGACATCAGACCGAATAAACAGGATTGTGCCGTCCCATCGTTGCTCAAACAATTTACGCGGCTTCGATATAACGCCAGCGGACGGATCGCCGATCAATACGGTCTCGTCCGTGATACCCTTTACTACGACAAAATGCTTGTACCCGCGCACATCAATCAACGCGATGCCGGGGACGCCGATTTCCTGGATCCGATCAAGCGTCAGCTTGAAGCCATCGGCCCTCAGATTAATGCTTTCCAGGTAGCGCTTCATTTCCAGAAGCGAAAAACCAAGCTCACGGATCCGATCCTGATCACCAACTTCCCACATCGCCTTGAAGGCGTCCGTTTCGGATGTC
>JBCBSY010000612.1:0-1122 GCA_039818925.1 Pseudomonadota bacterium
CGTTCCAGGTGCCGACAATATCGTCCAGCGAATCACCGACGCCGTTGAGGAAGCAGGAAATCGGCAAACCGCGATCGGCGCCGCCATTCGACAGGACAGGGGTCGCCGGCATGAACCAGAGCTTTGAGATATAGTCGTAAATCCGCTGGGCGTGGTCGGCGTCGTCGCCATAGGTGCGCGCGACCCGGGCGAACATGTCCTGAAACGACTCACCGGGCAGGAGATAGCGGTCTTCCATGGTGGTCTTGCCGAACTCGGTCAAAAGCGCATCGCGCGAACGGTCCACCACAATGTCGCGCACCACTTTCAGGGCCGGCTTGCGGGTGTCCGGCCTGGTCTGAAAGGCCGGTTTTTCCGGCGTTGGCGCGATCTCCGTGCTGGCGTTTTCGATGTCCTTGGCGGCTTCTGAGAACGACATGTTTTGCCCCGTCCCTAACTCTTTCGCCCTTGAAAAGGCGCGCAAAAACCCTCTGCCCGGATTGCCCAAAAGGGGCCGCATCCGGCGCGGCTTTCCATTCTGTTGTGAATCGCCAACGTTCCCCGCTGACACAACATATAGTGATGGAGCCCTCGCTCAACGTCAATATGAAGTTGGTTGATGGGCAAAAATTTTTGGTTAAGGAGGGGTTAAAAAGGCGCGCTCAGTGCGCCTGAAAGGTTAATCGCGACGGCGGTTTTTCAGGCCTTCGCCGCCTCGTTTCGACCCCGTACCCCGGCGGCTCTCCGCGTCGAATTTTTTCGCAAAAGCATCGGTGCGCCAGCTCTCGGGCGCCGGGGTGAAGCCGGCGTCGACGAATTTCACCGACGAATCGCGCCGGCGCCATTCGGGAATGTCGGCTTCGGCGCTGAATTGCGCATCGCCATGATTCGCGCCCGAAAGATTGCCGGCGCCGCCGAGCCGGGCCGCCAAGATCGCAACGACGTCTTCAACCTGACGCACGACTTCTGATTCGAGCGGCGCCTCTTGCGCCGTATAGGCGCTGCGCATGGAATCGAGCGCGTCCTCGCGCGCCTTGGTCATCTCGTTTCGGCCGACCACGCCCGAAAAAAGCTCAATCACGACCCAAAGACAAGATACGCCAGCCCCCCAAACAGCAGCAGCTGTGCGGCCCATGGATATTG
>JBCBSY010000613.1:0-1015 GCA_039818925.1 Pseudomonadota bacterium
CTTTGGCGCCAAGAGTCCGCTTTCGCGGCTCCAGCAGGCGCCAAAGCGATCGAGATGATCCGGGCGCTGCAGATTGAGCGGCGTCTTTCAAAACAGGAAATCCTTGAACTCTATCTGACGCTCGCGCCCTATGGCGGCAATATTGAAGGCGTGCGCGCCGCCAGCCGGCTCTATTTTGACAAGGAGCCGAGCCGTCTCACCAATGCGGAGCAGGCGTTGTTGATTGCCTTGCCGCAGGCGCCGGAGGCGCGCCGGCCGGACCTGCGCAAAGCCGCCGCGCAGTCCGCGCGCGCGCGCGTACTCGCGAAACTGGTTGACGCTGGCGCCATTTCACCTGTGCTTGCCACGGAAGCAGAAGGTGCAAGTCTTCCTGCCACACGCCATGTCTTGCCGCGTTCGGCGTATCACGCCGCGCGCCGTCTGGTCGTAAACAGCAAGCAGGCGGTCACAACGGCAACGTTGGATAAAGCGCTGCAAGCGCGGGCAGAGGTCATGCTGGAGGATTATGTCCGGCAGTTTGAAGAAGACACGACCGCGTCCCTGCTGATTGTTGAAAACAAAACACGCGCCGTCAGGGCGAGCGTCGGGTCTTCCGGCCTCGACGCGAAGGGCGGTTGGATTGACTTGACGGATGCTACCCGCTCGCCGGGTTCGACGCTCAAGCCCTTCATCTATGGCGTTGCTTTCGAAAGCGGTTTCGCATCCGCAGATACGGTCATAGACGATATGCCGCGCGCCTTTGGCGATTATGCGCCGGAGAATTTCGACCGCACCTTCCGCGGAGAAGTGCATGTGCGCGAAGCCCTGCAGCATTCGTTGAATGTGCCCGCGGTGCGCACGCTGGACCGGATTGGCGCGTCGCGTTTTGCATCGCTTTTGCGTGCGGCGGGCGTGAATTTGAAAACCCCTGCCGACGCAGAAAAAGATGCCGGTCTTGCGCTGGCCCTGGGCGGCGCTGGCGTCACCGCGCAGGACATCGCAACGCTTTATGCAGGGCTCGGTTCGGGCGGCGCGG
>JBCBSY010000614.1:0-1011 GCA_039818925.1 Pseudomonadota bacterium
CGCCAGTCCCGCGCGACCGATCGCCAGGAATTTTTCACGCCGCTGGCGTTTTAATTCGTCAAGCGACAAATGCTCAAGTTCGCGGACCGCTGATTCAACGGCGTCGCCAAGACGCTCAACCGCAAGGCGCGGATCCCGATGCGCGCCGCCAACGGGCTCGGCGATGATGCTGTCAATGACGCCCAGTCCCAAAAGATCCTGCGCAGATATCCGCATGGCTTCCGCAGCATCCGGCGCTTTATTGTCTCCTTTGCCGGCGGCGTCCTTCCAGAGAATTGAAGCGCAGCCTTCAGGTGAGATCACCGAATAGACCGAATGCTCAAGCATCAGCACTTTGTTGGCGGCTGCAAGCGCGACAGCGCCGCCCGATCCGCCTTCGCCGACGATGACCGAAACGATTGGCGCCGCGAGACCGAGACATTTTTCCGTACACGACGCAATGGCCTCCGCTTGACCACGCTCTTCCGCACCACGTCCCGGATAGGCGCCGGGCGTGTCAACCAAAGTCACAACCGGCATGTTGAACCGCTCCGCCATGTCCATCAGTCGCATCGCCTTGCGATAACCTTCCGGCCGCGCCATGCCGAAATTGTGTTTCACCCGGCCGGCGGTGTCCGAACCTTTTTCATGGCCAATCAGCATGATCGAGCGGCCACGCAACCGCGCCGGACCGCCAATGATGGCAAGATCTTCGCTAAAAGCACGATCGCCGGCCAATGGCGTGAAGTCATCTACAAGCTGGGAAACATATTCTGAAAAATGGGGGCGCGCGGCATGCCGGGCGACCTGCGCTTTTTGCCAGCGCGATAACTTCCCGTAAGCCTCGGTGAGCAGCGTGTCAGCCTTGCCTTGAAGGCGTTCGATTTCCTCGGCGACATTGACGCCGGTCTGACCGTCCATCTGGCGCAGGTCCGCAATCTTGCTTTCAAGTTCTGCGAGCTGGTTTTGAAAAATCACCCGCTTTCGAAGAAATCAAAATAACCCCCTGAGGCGAAAGACAAATCTCGAGCT
>JBCBSY010000615.1:0-786 GCA_039818925.1 Pseudomonadota bacterium
ATTTGCGCGCACCGGCGTTGGGCAAGTCACCATCGCAGCGGCGGAGTAATTGCGTTGCGTGGCCTGTTCAAAACGCGCTGGCGGCGGGGCTTGATTGCTGTCTTCGCTTTTTTGACGACCATTGCCGCGCTTGATTTCCTGTTTCCGCCGCCGCTTGAAAAGGCGAAAGCGCTGTCGCCGCTGGTGGTGGACCGCAACGGAGAATGGCTGCACGCCTTTGCGACCCCGGAAGGGCGCTGGCGCTTTGAAGCGGATTTCGAGGCGATTGACCCGACCTTTGTCGCACGGTTGGTGACCATCGAGGACAAGCGATTCTATCAGCACTGGGGCGTCGATCCGCTCGCGATATTGCGTGCAGGCGCCAGCGCTGCAAAATCTGGACGGATCGTATCCGGCGCTTCGACCATCACCATGCAGACGGCGCGCCTGCTGGAGCCGCGAAAGCGGACTCTTGGCGCCCCAGTGCTGATAGAATCGCTTGTCCTCGATGGTCACCAACCGTGCGACAAAGGTCGGGTCAATCGCCTCGAAATCCGCTTCAAAGCGCCAGCGCCCTTCCGGGGTCGCAAAGGCGTGCAGCCATTCTCCGTTGCGGTCCACCACCAGCGGCGACAGCGCTTTCGCCTTTTCAAGCGGCGGCGGAAACAGGAAATCAAGCGCGGCAATGGTCGTCAAAAAAGCGAAGACAGCAATCAAGCCCCGCCGCCAGCGCGTTTTGAACAGGCCACGCAACGCAATTACTCCGCCGCTGCGATGGTGACTTGCCCAACGCCGGTGCGCGCAAAT
>JBCBSY010000616.1:0-780 GCA_039818925.1 Pseudomonadota bacterium
GCTCGCACTATCCGCCCGTTCGTCTTCCCGTTCCTTGTCGATCAATTGCGACAACGCATCGAGATCGAGTTCCGCCGTTTCCTGTCGCGGCTGAACCGTTGGCGTTGCTTCGGGTGAGTCCGGGGTCGGTTCAGGGGTTTCCTCGGGCTCGATCGGCGCCGGTTCCGGCTCCGCTTCTTCAACCACAGGCTCCGGTTCAGGCTCTTCCGCCAGCGATTGCGGCTCCGGCTCTTCTTCCACGGGCTCTGGCAAATCCGGCGCGGGCTCTTCTTCCTCAACCGGATCGGGCGCCGCCGCCGGCACGCTGGTGGTCAGGTCAAGTTCGGCTTCGCGAATCAACTCCAGCGGGATGTAAGGCTCGGATGTGTAATCGGAGCGAATTTGCGACCACGGCACGACGACAAATCCCGCCCCGACAATCGCCAGGTGGAACAAGACCGATGCGAGAACGCCAAAACGCATGAAACAAAAGGGCCTTGGTTACAATTCGCAGCCGTGCGTCACTGCAGTTCCGGATCGGTCACAAGACCAATCCGCCGGAACCCGGCCGCATTGATGCGACCCATGACGCGCACGACATCGCCATAGGCGCGATTTTGATCGCCACGAATAAAAATCCGCTGATCGTAACCGGCGATCGCCACCGCTTCGAGATGCGCGACCAGATTTTCGTATTCGACCGGCGTCTCCTGGACGTAAATGGTGCCGTCGGCGGAGACGGTCACCGTCAGCGGCTCGCCCGTGTCCTGAATAGGATTGGCCGCCGTTTCCGGCAGGTCG
>JBCBSY010000617.1:0-760 GCA_039818925.1 Pseudomonadota bacterium
AATTCTGAGTGCTAAGTCCGGTTGGTTCATTCCGAACCCGGGGTGCTTTTATCTTCTTTTTTTGCGGTGACGTCCTGGCAGCTTTGGGGGAAGCATATGGATGACCATGATTACGACGGCGCTCGTCGTTCGTCGGATTTCGACCAGCCTATCGACCCGAGCGGTTACACGCTTGAGGCGTTCGTTCCGGCTAGTGAAGAAGCAAGCGGCGCCGGCAACAGTTCGCCAGCTGAGCAACCGCGATTCCAACCAAAATTGGTGAACCTTCGCCAGTCGGCCGAACCGGCGCCACGGTTTAAAAAGAATTTCAAAAAGCAACTGCCGCAGATTGTCGGTTCAAGTACTCAGACAAAGCACGTACGCGAATTAATCTCGCTTTATGCCGAAGACGATTCGCCCGTCATCATCACCGGCGAAACCGGCGTTGGAAAAGAGCTAGTTGCGCGGCATTTGCATGCCTTGAGCCCAAGGCACGGCAGCGCGTTTTCTCCAATTAACGCTGGCGGCATGCCTGAATCGCTCGCCGCCGCAGAACTCTTCGGTCATGCAAAAGGGGCCTATACCGGCGCCGTCGGCGAGCGGGATGGCGCAATCGCCATGGCGAATGGCGGCGTATTATTCCTTGATGAAATCGGCGACATGCCATTGTCAATTCAGGCGCACCTTTTGCGCGTCCTCGAAGACGGGATGGTTATGAAGCTGGGCGGCAAATCGCCAACGCAGGTCGATTTCCGTCTGATCTCCGCAACACATGTCGATC
>JBCBSY010000618.1:0-463 GCA_039818925.1 Pseudomonadota bacterium
CCCACCCAGACAGATCAGATAAGAGCCTTAAACATGACTGAGACCGACGACACGTTTTCGCAGAGGCCGGCGCTTTCCGTTGTTGCGCCAATGCACAACGAAAGCGGCGGCGCCGACGCGCTTGTCGATGAAATCGCGCAGGCGCTTGAAGCGGTTTCTCATGAAATCATCGTTGTCGATGATGCTTCGACCGACGACACGCTGTCTGTTCTTACTGCAGCAAAATTGAAACATTCAAATCTGCGCGTGATTAGACACGAAAGAAATGCGGGTCAAAGTCGGGCGATCCGCACGGCGGTTCTGGCGGCGCGTTCACCTATCGTCGCGATGCTCGATGGTGATGGTCAGAATAATCCCGCAGATATCCCCGCGCTCTACGGCATGTTATTCGAAGATGAGAGTCTCGCCATGGCGGCGGGCGAACGGCAAGGGCGGCAGGACACGGTTGCAAAAAAGTTCGCAT
>JBCBSY010000618.1:473-717 GCA_039818925.1 Pseudomonadota bacterium
GCGGGCTGAAAGTTTTTCGAAGAGAGTCGTTTTTGCTGCTGCCCTATTTTGATCACATGCATCGCTACTTGCCCGCGCTCATGCGGCGGGAAGGGTTTCGGGTCGCCTTTGCCCCTGTGTCCCACCGCGCGCGGTCACACGGAAAGTCAAAATACACCAATATCGGGCGCGCTTCAGTGGCGATTCGCGATTTGATGGGTTTTGCCTGGTGATTTTGCGCGCCCTAGCAGCCAGACCACACCCA
>JBCBSY010000619.1:0-663 GCA_039818925.1 Pseudomonadota bacterium
CGTTCGGGCCCGCCGTCATCGCGCAGCGATAACGAACAGAACGACTAGTGCATCATCAGCACCGGGATTTTTGCACGATGGATCATATGGCGCGTAAACCCTCCGAGCACTGCTTCGCGCCAGCGGCTATGGGAATAGGCGCCCATGACGACGAGGTCAGGATTGGCGCCTCTGATCTCCTGGTCCAGACGTTCAGTCGCACTTTCGCCGCCTGTCACTTCGATTTCCGCCGCCGCCGCCTCGACACCGTGCAAACGCAGATAAGCTGTAATCTCGTCCGTGTTGATCATCGGTGTCCGGGTCTTGCGCACCGTAATCACCTTGACGGTCTCAGCATCGCATAACAGCGAAAGGGATGCGCTGACTGCGCGTGCGGCTTCTTCACTGCCGTTCCAGGCGACCACAACCCTTTTTGGGGTTTCCGACAATCCCCCTTCCGGGCACAACAGCACGGGCCGTCCGGACCGGAACAAAAGACCTTCGACAACATCTTCTTCCAAAGACGTGGCGTCGTCACCGGCGGCGGCGACAACAGACAGATCGTTAGCGATCGCGCAGTGTGCAAATTCCATCAGAATATCGCCTTCGCATTCCCGCCACGACGCGCTCACCCCTTGCTCGTCATGGCATTCGGCCATGTCCGCCACACGGATCGCATTTTCT
>JBCBSY010000620.1:0-663 GCA_039818925.1 Pseudomonadota bacterium
GCTAGCGCGCTTAATGGAGATAGCTGAGAACGCAGGTGCAACCCTCTTCATCGCTCCGTTTACTGACCATGAGCATGGGCGTTACAGCCTACTGCCAAAACCGCGCGAGCTTGGAATTACTTCGAAGTTTCTGACTTTTCTTATTGCAACTGCACAAGCGGAATTTGCAGATTCTACGGGTCGTAACTACGTGCGGATTTCTCGCGAACTCGCTTATGAGTACGAACAGGCGGAGCTTCAGCGTGTTCATCTCGCGGCGGCCTTCAGGAAGTTCTATGACTTAGCCACGATTGAACAGGAGATCCGCGCCCAGCGCGACCACGAAGTTTCAGAATTGCGGTCTTACTGGGAAACCGCCTCGGCGGCGGCGAAGCAGGAACAGAAAATCCGGTTTGAAGCGGTCGAACAATTAACGCGCCAGATCGATGCAAATGCTGAAGAAGTACGGCGTCAGCAACACTTGCACCTTGCAGCCACAGAGGAATTAAAGCGCCAACAACAGCTGCACCTTGCAGCGACTGAAGAATTAAAGCGCCAAAAGCAATTGCATGAGGAAACGGTAGGTCAGTTCAGATTAGAAGCGGACACTCTGGCGCAAGAATTAACTGCGGCAAAAAAATTGAATAAACACTTAGATTCAAAACTGGCGGTCGCTGAGAGGCG
>JBCBSY010000621.1:0-645 GCA_039818925.1 Pseudomonadota bacterium
ATCCGGGAAAAGACCTGATCCCTTTTAAAGATGCGCTTTGCTTTTCCCGGATGCATGTCGAAGACATCGCAAAAGCATTGGCCGCCAGCCTGGCGCAGCGCAACACGCACGACCTCTACAATCTGGCGGATGATGAGCCGGCGCCGCCGCAAGACGTTATTGAATACGCTTGCGACCTGCTGGGCGTTCCCGCGCCGCCGCTGATTCCGATTGAAGAGGCCGACTTGTCGTCCATGGCGAAAAGTTTCTATGCGGATAACAAACGCGTCTCCAACAAACGTATGAAAGACGCGCTCGGCGTTTCCTTGAACTATCCAACCTATCGCGAAGGGCTAAAAGCGATCCTGAATAAGACAAGCTGAGCGGTTCACACGACGAACCGTGCGCATCATTTCGGCGATTTCGTTAGGGTTGATCGCTTCAACTGATGGCAATAGGGGGTTCACATGCTGATTTCGTTTACGGCGGCTGTCGTGTTGTCCAGTGTTGCAACCGCACCCGTCACAAGTATCCGCGATTCCTATCCGGCGCCGTCGCCGGACGGTTCCACCATCGCGTTCCAGTCCGATCGGTAAGGACGGCTTGCGCTTTACTTAGTCGATGCGGACGGAAGCAATCTTCGGGTGCTTCTCGATAGCGGCGACG
>JBCBSY010000622.1:0-625 GCA_039818925.1 Pseudomonadota bacterium
TCAAGATTGCTGACCAGGAGTTTTCGATGCGAATTTTCGCCCTTCTTGTGATTTTCGGGATCTTTGTTTCCGCTTGTGAAACAATCAAAGGCGTTGGCCGGGACATCGAAAACGCTGGTGAGGCGCTCGACGAGGCTACCGACTAAATTAACCGCAATTGACTTCGAATCATCGCCGGCTGGGGACGCCTCGCCGGCTTTTTTGTTGCGCGAGCCGCTCAATTCAGCCGGGAGCGTGCGGTAATTCAGCCATAAGTACGAAAAAGTAAGTAAAATCCCGGCAAAATACCCCTGCAAATCTGGAGCTTTCGCTGGAATTGAAGGTTTTGCCCGCTAAAATGACATATCAATGGCTGACCAAAATCGCCGGCGCGGGTTCGGGGCGGGAAACGGCAAGGGGACATCACGAAATTATGGCCAAGCGTATTACCAAGACACGACCATCCGGCTTGCTGAGCCAGAAAGGGGTTCTGCCTGCAGCATTGCTCAGCGTCGGCGCAGTCTCGTTGATGACGAGCCCGGCGCTGGCGCAGCGGCAGATCGACGACCCGAATCTGAGCCCTATGCTCTTTGGCCCGACCAAGAAAGAAGAGCGCGACAAAATCCTCCAGGATCAGGAAGATAGC
>JBCBSY010000623.1:0-615 GCA_039818925.1 Pseudomonadota bacterium
ATCAACAGAACTTCATCCACCGACCCCGGCAGACGGATGTAACGACGCTTTGTCTTGTTGTCCTTGAAGTCATTGCCGCCGCTGTTATAGGTCTCGACAATTTCCTGGTTAGCCGGGGCCCCAACCCCGGCTAACCCGTCGAAATAATACCGGCTCGCCGCCCCGTCGAAGGAATAGCGCATCGTCCCGCTTCATCCTGAGGAGCCGCCGCATGGCGGCGTCTCGAAGGGGCCCCAGGGCAGGGTCCGCAACAGCGTCACCCCGGCCCCCGGCGTGTCGCGCACCCGGTCAAGCGTTCAGGCGCTGCGTTTGCTTCCGCAAACGGTCGCCTTCACTTTCCGCGTCATACTGTGAGCCGGTAAGAAGGATTGGGATGGGACCCAATCATTCCCGGCGAACGCCGCGCCGTTCATTGGGGCCCCGCCCCCAATGAACTGGTCGGTCGTGATATTGCCGTTCATGTCATGGACGATCGCCGCCGCCGGGCCGCCCCGTCGGCGAAGGCCGACAAATTATAGACGGCGCGCCTTCGCGCGCGGGCGGCGTGACCGACGCATACTGATTAAGGCCGCCAGTCAGCGAAGGCTGACAAACTAAAATCCGGCACGCGCAATC
>JBCBSY010000624.1:0-593 GCA_039818925.1 Pseudomonadota bacterium
GATGTGGAGAGGAATAGACGTGTACGGAGTTTCCAGCGGTTTCAAGAATTGCGCGCAAAAACGCCGCTGTCGATCCTTTTCCGTTCGTGCCGGCGATGTGGATGACCGGCGGCAGGCGTTTTTGCGGGTTCCCCAAACGTGCGAGCGCCGCTTTGATGCGGTCGAGCGACAAGTCGATAATCATGGGGCGCCGGTTCGCAATTTGTGCGAGCACGGATTCAACGTCGCTCAAGCGAAGACTTCCTTGTTATGCGTACGAAATAGCGTTCGTTGGCGCTATTCCGCCGCCTTGTCGAGTTTCGAAGCCGGCTCGCCGGCAGGGGGAAGGGCAACGACGTTTTCTGCCTGGGGTGCAGCAGTCGCCGATGGCTGCGCTTGACGGCGCTCTTTCACGAAAACACGAATGAGCTTTGACAGCGTGCTTTTGAGGTCCGCGCGGCGCACGACCAAATCGACCATGCCCTTTTCTTGAAGGAATTCCGAACGCTGAAAACCGTCGGGCAATTTTTCCCGTATCGTCCTATGCAATGCTCGGCGATGTTAATCTGGCGGAGCCGGGCGCGCTGATTGGTTTTGCGGGACCTCGCGTTATT
>JBCBSY010000625.1:0-582 GCA_039818925.1 Pseudomonadota bacterium
AACAACGCCGAGTTGCTTCAAGTAGATCGGCAGCATCCCCCAGATGCCGATCTACTTGAAGCAACTCGGCGTTGTTGATCCGCTGGAAATCGTTGGTCACCGGATATTGTGGTCTGTTCCGTTCGGCGCGCTCATCTTGTCGCTGCGCACGCAGTGGGGTGAAACATGGAAGGCGATTTCCTCGCCGCGCATGCTCCTGATGCTAGGATTTTCCGCAGCGATCATCGCCGGCAACTGGCTGCTCTATGTCTGGGCGGTCGCCAATGACCGGGTCCTCCAGGCGAGTCTTGGTTATTACATCAATCCGCTGATTTTTGTCGCCGCAGGCGTCATCGTTCTCAATGAAAAACTGAACCGGTTACAAATCGCAGCAGTTGCGCTGGCGAGCGCCGGGGTTGCGGTGCTGACACTCGGCGCCGGCGTTTTCCCCTGGGTGTCGATCGTGCTGGCGCTGTCTTTCACGGTCTATGGGTATTTGCGCAAAACGCTTGATGTCGGCGCCATGCCGGGTTTGTTTATTGAAACGCTCGTCCTTTCCCCGTTCGCGCTGATTTTTCTGATGTGGTTTGGCGCCGCCCATGG
>JBCBSY010000626.1:0-565 GCA_039818925.1 Pseudomonadota bacterium
TGACGTTTTCAATGCGCGCATCGAGAAACGCTTTCGTATCTGTTTCATCTTCAGTCTCATCCGAAAGCCAGCGCGTAAATGTTGAAAGCCAGACGCCGGTTAGGATCATACGTTTCGAATAAAAGTTGAAATCGGTGGAGCGATCATTCATACCGCGCCAAATCCTATCAGCAGTCTCCCAGGCCAATTTGGCGCCGAGCCCGCCATGGATCGGCAGCGCAAGCGTCGCCGCTGCACGGCGGGCCGCCTCTTTATGCGGGCGCAAAGCATCAAGGCGTGAGAGGATCGCGGCGGCGACTTTTTCACGAATTTTGAGCGTCTTGAACGCGGGCGCATCCATTGCAGCGCCCATGGCCCGATCCGACTCAGCCGACCAGGCGCGCAGTACATCGGCAATCCCGGCAGGAAACGCGGCGGCCAGCACTGCCGGAGAGACGCCCGCCTCGCGCGCAGCCCGCGCCAGGGTGGCTTGAGTCCACCCTTCAAAAGCCGCGCCCGACCACACTCCCGAAATTTCAGAAAAAGACGGCTTTTCCGAGGATCGGCAGGCGATCCTGAGGAAGAT
>JBCBSY010000627.1:0-523 GCA_039818925.1 Pseudomonadota bacterium
AGCCGGACATGTAGGCGACGTCATCGCTATCGGCCAGCAGCGCCAAGGCGGACGCCAAGTGATTCGGCAGCCACACATCGTCCGCGTCAAGCATCGCGACGAACGCGCCCCTCGCTTCTCGAATGCCGAGATTGCGCGTCGCCGCCGCGTTGCGGCATTCACACGCGATCACCTTGATCGGCAATTCAACAAACCCCCGCGCCCGCTCGATCGTGTCGTCGGTGCACGAGTCCGCGATCACGATCACCTCGTCCGCCGCCACCGTCTGGGCCGCGACACTCTCCAGCGCCTCGCCGATCCACCGGCCGGCATTGTGGGCGGGCATGATGACAGAAAACCTCATTCGAAGACGTCCTTGAAATCATCCCCAGTGCCGCCGCCGCGATAAACCGCCACCGCCGCGCGGGCCGTCCGCTCCCATGTCATCTTACTGACATGTTCCAGGTTGCGGCGTCCCATCGCCTCGACCTCATCGAGCGGCGCCGAGCAGGCACGGCGAAGGGCCCGGGCCAGGCTGGCCCGG
>JBCBSY010000628.1:0-522 GCA_039818925.1 Pseudomonadota bacterium
GAAACAATTCGTACACACCAACAAAATAGCGGGATACACTGGCCCCCCTATTTGCAGTCCTCCACCCGTATGAGGACGCAACTCGACCAAATGTTCTGGAATCTCCCACTTTGTCTTGCGGCAGATTGTGCACTCTATTGGTCGCCCTGCCTCACTCATCTTACTGTCAATGAAGCTTTTGATTTCGACCTTTTCTTCTGTAGTTAACTTTCCTTCTTTGTCTGGCATTTAATTCTCGCCCCGATTGTGACGCGTGAATACTTGAACCAAAGCACTCCGACGTCAAATTCCGGGCAATAAAAAAGTTTTAGGTCGAGCGCCCTCGGAGTAAAATCCGGCTGAGAAACTACATTTATTCAATATTTTCAATGCCTTAGCTTTCCAGTTGTGCAGAGATATAGTCGGACGCTACGAAAACTCGCCCAATCATACTCACGCCGACTGCCCGCGGCCACGCGTTGATTCCCTGCTACACAAACGCCATGTTCCGGTGATATGCCGCCCGCAGGAACAATCGGGACG
>JBCBSY010000629.1:0-521 GCA_039818925.1 Pseudomonadota bacterium
ATCTTCCTCAGGATCGCCTGCCGATCCTCGGAAAAGCCGTCTTTTTCTGAAATTTCGGGAGTGTGGTCGGGCGCGGCCATTCCGGCCTCCTTTTTCGGCGTTTCCGGCATGCTCTCATGTAGACAATATCAGGGCCTTTTGGTATAGGCCCGTTTCGCCTCTCCCCCCTGCAGGATACAGGCGGCGGTTGAGTTGGATGGATGGCGCGTCGCGGCAGGGCCGTGACGCTTTTGTTTTTGTGAGGAGGCTCAAGGCCTTGGTTCAGATTTTTGTCCGCGACAATAATGTCGAGCAAGCCCTGAAGGCGCTGAAAAAGAAGATGCAGCGCGAGGGCACGTTCCGGGAAATGAAACGCCGGAAATTCTACGAAAAGCCGTCCGAAAAAAAGGCGCGCCAGAAGGCGGAAGCCGTTCGTCGCGCCCGCAAGCTCGTTCGCAAGCGGCTGCAGCGCGAAGGCGCGCTATAAGCGGCTTTCGCTGGGTTGTGGGAGCGTCCGTTCCAAAACAGAACACGCGCCCCTC